>JAKSCP010000425.1 GCA_022360535.1 Pseudomonadales bacterium
CCGGTGTGGTGACATCTGCGGGGAAGGTGGAAGGGCTGTTCCCTCTGCGTTCTACCGGTGTGTCGACCGATGAGATTCGCGAAGCGGCAGCCGACTTTCTCGGCACCTTGAATACCATTGAACTCTCTCGAACCCACTTCGCAATTGACGATCCAGAGTGGCGTGACTGGTCTAATGTAGACGTTGGTATCTTCCCTCGCCGTGGTGTCAGTCTGGAGGAAATGAGCGATCAGCAAAAAGCGGCTGCCTGGAACCTGTTGGAAGTGTCTCTCAGTGCCAAGGGCCTGGAGCAAACCCGGGCAATTATGCGAACAGAGCAGACCCTGTTCGAATTAAATGGGGAACCGATTCGCTATGGTGAAGAAAAATACTATTTCACCATGATGGGTATTCCCTCGGAAGATGCCCCCTGGGGTTGGCAGCTCGATGGTCATCATCTGGTTATCAATTATTTCGTGTTAGGTGACCAGGTAGTTATGACGCCTGCTTTTTGGGGAGGAGAGCCAGTTGTCACACAATCAGGCATGTATGAAGGCAATACCATTATGCAGCCTGAGCAGGATCTGGGATTGGCTCTAATGCAGTCCCTGGATCGATCACAACAGGCTGTGGCCACCATTGACTACGAGAAAGTTCGCAACTATCCCATGGCGGCAGCAAATGCAGACAATAATGTCATCGATTATGCAGGACTGGCTGCTGCTGAGATGAGCAGTGCGCAAAAACTGGCTTTATTGGACTTAATCGAGGCCTATGTAGGTAATCTGCGTAATCCTCATGCCGCGGTGACCATGGAAGAAATCGGGGAACACATCAATGACACCTATTTCGCCTGGCAGGGTGAGGCTGAAGACGACTCAGTCTTTTACTATCGTGTTCACAGTCCTGTCATATTGATCGAGTTTGATCATCAGAATCCGGTGGGTACTACCATGATCAATCAGGCCGGGGTACCGACTCGTGATCACATTCACACGGTGGTGCGTACTCCTAATGGTAACGATTACGGTAAAGATCTTTTGGCGCAGCATCTTGCGGCTGAGCATTAGGTTGGGCATTTAAGAGGAAAGGAAGTTTATGAAACTACAGACACTCTCGTTCTGTGTGCTATCACTGGCTATGCCACTGGCGCAGGGTCAATCCGATAATGCTTTCGGCATTCCCACAGAGAAAGTCACTAATCCAGCCGCTAACATTGTCGCAGCGCCGGGTTCACGGGGGCAGGGTTGGCTAGGGCAGGGTCGATCTGAAGTGATTGCCCGCCATGGCATCGTTGCCACCAGCGATCACCTTGCTGCTCAGGCCGGTTTGGAAATTTTGCAGAAAGGTGGCAATGCCATCGATGCGGCGGTCGCGGCCTCTGTGGTGTTGGATGTCACTTCCCAGAACGATACTGGACTGGCTGGGGACCTGTTTGCTCTGGTATGGAGCGCACAGGATCAAAAACTCTATGCGCTGAATTCCGCTGGTTTTGCACCAGCAGGATGGACTCCTGAGTTTTTCAAAGAGGAGCTGGGGCTGGACAGGATACCCGGTCGGGGTGTGAATGCTGCTACCGTACCCGGCGCAGTTGCTGGTTACGATGCCTTGTTATCCCGGTTCGGCACCATGGGATTCGAGGAAACCTTTGAGCGTGCGGCGCGCATCGCCGAAGAAGGTTGGGGGCAATCCGAGCGACGCCATGCAGACCTGACCAGTCAGCACGAGAAACTTTTGCAAGACCCTGATTCGGCGGAGGTATTCCTGGTAGACGGCGAGGTTCCTCCTTTATATAGCATTATTCAGAACCCAGGCCTGGCAGATGCCATACGCCTACTGCAAAGAGAGGGGAAGGATGCCTTCTATAGAGGCGACATTGCCGATGCCCTGGTAGCCAAAGTTCAGGCTGAGGGCGGGGTTATGACCCATGAAGACCTGGCGGCCTTCGAGTCTGAATGGGTAGAGCCAATATCCACCAATTACCATGGCTATGATGTGGTCCAACTACCCCCACCAGGGCAGGGTTGGGCGGCCCTGGAGATGCTGAACATCCTGGAAGTGTGTGCTCCGGTGCATGATGTCAATCTGGCAGCATTAGGTCCTTCCAATCCCGACTATTGGCACTTCATGGTGGAGGCGAAGAAGTTAGCGTATTCCGATTTGCAGGCCTATAACGCCGATCCGTTATTCTCCAAAGTGCCACTGGATCAGCTGCTTTCGAAAAATTATGCGCGCTCGCTGTGCAATCGTATCGATATGGACGTCGCGGCTGAGCCCTCTGTTAAAGGTGGGCTCGATGGTGGCACGATCTACCTCACCACGGCCGATCGCTGGGGCAATATGGTGAGTTTTATTCACAGTATTTTTTCCGTATACGGATCCGGAATCACCATTCCACCCTATGGCATGATTCTGCATAACCGCGGTGTGGCATTCTCGGTGGATGAGGAGCATCCGAACGTGGTGGCCCCGCGCAAGCGACCTTTCCATTCTATTATTGCCGGCATGGTGATGCAGGATGGCGAACCACTGATGACTTTCGGCAATATGGGCGGCTCAGTGCAACCTGAAACCCATGCCCAACACATGGTGAACGTTATCGATCATGGTATGAACGTGCAGATGACCACTGATGCGGCACGTTTTACCCATAGTCAAAACAGCAACATCCTTTCCCTGGAGCATGACTTGTTTAGTCTGGTAGGTCGTGCCTTGCAGGCCAAAGGCCATGATGTGCGCTCGGTGAACGGCAGTCGTGTAGGCGGCTACCAGGGAATTCTTTTCACTAAAGACCCAAACCTGCCCGCACCCATGTTTAATCAATCCAGCATTGACGAGGATCATCCGGTCAATGGCATCTATCGGGCAGGCTCAGATCATCGTAAGGATGGTCAGGCAGTAGGTTGGTAAAAAAGTAAAAAGAGGGTCAGATACCGTCTTAAGTATCAAGCTCTGATTGCCAGTTTTTCATCGAACGGTGTCCTGTTTTTAAGCACACCATAGATGATGTGAATGAGCTTGCGCATGGCTGCACCGATGATAACCATCTTTGGTTTGCCTTTCTCAACCAGCCGATCACGTAACTGCTTTAGTGCCGGGTTATGCCGCAATGCCACCATGGCCGGAAAGAACAGCGACTTCCTCAGGTGTGACGAGCCGATCTTTGACATGGCACCTCGGCCTTTTACTGAGGTACCTGATTCGCGCACCCTGGGTGCCACTCCGCAGAACGACGCCAGCTTCTTTGCGTTATCAAAGCGACTGATCGATGAGAAGTAAGCCAGCAGCGTCGCCAGTGTTTTCTCACCGATTCCTGGTATTGAGAGTAGTAGTTCCTTCTGTTCCTTCAGTCCCGGATCGTCATCGATGTGGCTCTTGATCTCTTCCCTCAACTTGAGAATGCGCTGATCCAGTTCTTGGATGTGGTGTTCGATGTCCGGACGGATAACGTCATCCGCCACATCCAGGCGGTTAACTTCCTGCTGACGCATCTCAACCAGCATGTCCAACCGCTTCACCAGCGCCTTGAGCTGCCGAATAGCCAGCGGCTCAGGCTCCCACAAACGCGGCTTCATGGCCTGGCAGAAGCGCGCGATCAGTGAGGCATCCTGCTTGTCGGTCTTGCTGCGCAACAGCTCACTCTGGGCAAAGCCTTTGACCCGGGTCGGGTTTACCATGCTGATGGGGATCCCTTGATCGAACAGGTACTCAGCTAATCGGTTACCATAGACATTGGTTGCCTCCATGCAGGCATGGATATCGATAGCGTGTTGCTGCTCCAACCAGGACAACAAGCGAGCAAAGCCCGTGTCGGTGTTGTTGAACTTCTTGTTCTTTCGCTTGCCCGATTCAGCCAGCAGAGCAACATCGAAATGCCGTTTGGAGATATCGATCCCGAGGTAAAACTGAGGAGTAGTGTTCATGTGATTGACTAACCTTGTGAATACAGGCTTGGATGCCTAAGATACCGTTCAGTGAAAATCACAAGGCAAGGGAATAATCTGACCCACAGGCTATGATGCCAAAGAGTAATTCATCCTCACTTGCCTAGCTAACAATGTCTGTACAAACATAGTTAGCTGACAAGCAAGATACAAGAGTAAAAATATAGTGCTGCAAAATTACTCTGACCCCATTTAATTATTAATCAGCTGCGCCGTAAACAAATGAATCGTCGTAGCGGCCCTGTGTTACATATTTGAGAAAGTTTTCGGAAGAGACTGGAGCAAACGTTTCCAGGTTAAAGTACTCCGACCCTTTTTGTCGGC
>JAKSCP010000336.1 GCA_022360535.1 Pseudomonadales bacterium
CAAAAGCCAGAGCAACGGCATCCGGGTGATCTTTCAGTGCCTGCTCGGCCTTAGCAATATCGACTGGGAGTCCCCATTCGTCTTCCACCATGATGGCAGTGGCACCACAGCGTTCCACATTCTCTTTCATGCGACCGCCGAACACTCCGTTCTGGCAGATAATGACTTTCTCACCCGGCTCGATGAGATTCACGAACACGGTTTCCATGCCGGCCGACCCTGGAGCAGACACTGGTATCGTCAGTTCGTTTTCAGTGCGGAAGGCATATTGAAGCAGTTCCTTCACTTCATCCATCATCTGAATAAACGCAGGATCCAGGTGACCAATGGTTGGTCGAGACAGTGCCTCCAGGATACGTGGGTTTACATCAGAGGGACCTGGGCCCATTAAGGTGCGAACGGGAGGATGAAATGAACCAGCCATAATAATTCCTTGTATGAACTACTTCCTTAAGCAGTGAAGAGGAAAATGAAAGAATAAAAAAACCCGATCAGCGATTCGTTGTGTGATGAATCAGTGGATCGGGTTTTTTGAACCGGGCTTGCGTGAGAGTTTATTCCTCGTCAGCAGACTCCACATCATCGTAATCGTCCGCATCGTGGGTCGGACGATCCACTAGCTCGACGTAGGCCATGGGCGCTTTATCCCCTGGACGCTCGCCACACTTGAGAATGCGGATGTAGCCACCCGGGCGATCGGCATAGCGAGGACCAAGCTCACCAAACAGCTTGCCCACGGTTGCTTTATTACGGGTGCGGCTGAAAGCCAGGCGACGGTTGGCCACGCTGTCTTTCTTTGCGAGAGTGATTAAGGGCTCTGCCACTGTACGCAATTCTTTCGCTTTCACCAGAGTAGTCTTGATGATTTCGTGCTCAACCAAAGACGCAGTCATGTTTCGAAACATGGCGCTTCGGTGCGAGCTATTGCGATTAAGTTGGCGACCGCTTTGACGATGACGCATAACTAATACCTTTTACTTTGCTCTTTCCTTAAGCAGCTCGGTCGTCTGACTTGAGCGAAGACGGTGGCCAGTTTTCCAGACGCAGACCCAGAGACAGGCCACGTGTTGCCAATACATCTTTAATCTCAGTCAGAGATTTCTTGCCAAGGTTAGGCGTCTTCAGCAGCTCCACTTCCGTGCGCTGAATCAGGTCGCCAATGTAATAAATATCTTCTGCCTTGAGGCAGTTTGCCGAACGTACAGTCAGCTCCAGATCGTCGACTGGACGCAGCAGAATCGGATCGATTTCGTCTTCGTGCTCTTCTGGCTCGGCGATAATTTCGCTTTGCAGATCAACGAATACGCTCAGTTGATGCTGCAGAATAGTGGCGGCGCGACGAATGGCTTCTTCCGGATCGATAGTGCCATTGGTTTCCAGATCGATGATCAGCTTATCCAGGTCAGTGCGCTGCTCAACTCGAGCGTTCTCTACTGAGTAAGACACACGGATAACCGGGCTGTAAGAAGCATCCAACAACAGTTTGCCTACAGCGCGAGTTTCCTCTTCGTCACCAGTGCGGCTGTCCGCTGGCGAGTAACCACGGCCCTTGCGTACAGTGATGCGCATATTCAGCTCGCCATTGCTATTGAGATTAGCGATGACGTGGCCTGGGTTAACTATTTCCACATCGTGGTCTATCTCAATATCACCGGCTGTAACAGTTCCGGTTCCCTTCTTGGAGAGAGTCAGCACTGCTTCGTCCTTATTGTTCAGGACCACGGCAACGCCCTTGAGGTTCAACAGAATCTCAATCACGTCTTCGCGTACACCTTCGATTGTGCTGTATTCGTGAACAACACCATCGATTTCGACTTCCTCAATCGCACAACCTGGCATGGAAGACAGCAGGATGCGGCGCAGCGCGTTACCCAGAGTATGTCCGAAACCGCGTTCAAGCGGTTCCAGAACAACCTTTGAATGACACTTGTCGAAATCGTCGACCTGTATCACTTGCGGCGTTAGGAAATCAGATAAGGAAATTGTCATGTATACTCACCCTTTGGTTGATTGGTTCACTACTTGGAATAAAGCTCGACGATTAATTGCTCATTAATCTCTGAAGGCAGTTCATCGCGATCAGGCACACGAGTGAATTGACCTTCCAGCTTGCCTGAGTCAACAGAAACCCAGTCGATGTCGCTACGGTTAGCAGCGAGTTCCAAAGCAGATTTAATTCGTAGCTGTTGCTTGGCTTTTTCGCGAATGGCTACCACATCACCCTCGTTACACTGGTAAGAAGGAATATTCACGACGGTGCCATTCACCATAATGGATTTGTGGGCAACCAGTTGTCTGGCTTCGGCACGGGTAGAACCAAATCCCATGCGATACACCACGTTGTCCAGGCGGCACTCCAACAGTTGCAGCAGGTTTTCACCGGTCGCACCTTTGCGACGTGCTGCTTCTTTATAGTAGCCACGGAACTGCTTCTCCAGTACGCCATAAGTACGACGTACTTTCTGCTTTTCGCGCAGTTGCACACCGTAGTCGGATAGACGACCACGACGCTGTCCGTGCTGACCTGGAATAGTGTCAGTCTTGCACTTGCTGTCGATAGGACGCACACCGCTCTTCAGGAAAAGATCAGTTCCTTCCCGGCGAGACAGCTTGCACTTGGGGCCTAGATAGCGGGCCATACTTTTTCTCCTAGCTTAGACGCGCCGCTTCTTGGGCGGTCGGCAACCATTGTGAGGAATTGGGGTGACGTCAGTGATCTGGCCAACGCGCAAACCGCAGTTGTTTAGTGCGCGCACCGCAGACTCGCGGCCTGGACCAGGTCCGTTCACTTTCACGTCGAGATTCTTCAAACCATACAGTTCGATGGCAGTCTTACCCGCCTTCTCGGCTGCAACCTGGGCAGCGAAAGGCGTGGACTTACGAGAGCCACGGAAACCCGAACCACCAGCGGTTGCCCAAGCGAGGGCATTACCCTGGCGATCAGTAATGGTAATGATCGTGTTGTTAAATGAAGCATGGATAAACGCAATGCCGTCGATGACAGCAGATCGCGTTTTTTTCTTGCCTGTTTTAGGTGTGGCCATCGTAGTTTCCGCCTACTTCCGAATCGGTTTTCTTGGACCTTTGCGGGTACGCGCATTGGTCTTGGTGCGCTGACCGCGCACGGGTAAAGAGCGACGATGACGGATGCCACGGTTGCAACCGAGGTCCATCAGGCGCTTGATGTTCATGGAGATTTCACGACGCAGATCACCTTCGGTGGAGAGCTTGGCCACTTCGGCGCGCACGGCATCCAGTTGTTCCGGGCTCAGCTCGCTGGTCTTGGTTGAAGGCTCGATACCTGTGGCAGCGCAAATGTTACGGGCGTGTGTTGGTCCAACACCGAACACGTAACTTAGCGAAATCACGATATGCTTGTTGTCTGGTATGTTAACCCCGGCAATACGTGCCATAGATCTACTCCGTCTCTAAACTCTTTATTTGCTTTGGCCTAACCTTGACGCTGCTTGTGTCGAGGTTCTGCACTACAAATTACGCGTACCGAACCGTTTCTTCGAATGATCTTACAGTTTCGGCAAATCTTTTTTACTGACGCTCTGACTTTCATCGCAAGTCTCCTTAAATTCCGCTACGTCCGTAGTTACCCAATTTGGACTTCTTCATCAGTGAATCGTACTGATGGGACATCAGGTGCGATTGCACCTGTGACCAGAAGTCCATGGTTACTACCACGGAGATCAGCAACGCTGTGCCACCCAAATTAAAAGGAACGGCAGCCAGCATCTGCATGAAGTTCGGCAACAAGCACACCAAGGTGATGTAGACCGCGCCAAACATGGTGAGGCGGGTAATCACGCCGTCGATGTATTTGGCAGTTTG
>JAKSCP010000346.1 GCA_022360535.1 Pseudomonadales bacterium
CGAGCAGCTCTTCCTGAGAATATTGACTGATTTCACAGAATTTGTCATTGACGTAGGTGATTCGCCCCCCAGGATCTGTCACGGCAATAATGGAATGCTGGTCCATTGCGAATTTTAGTCTGTTCAGCTCTTGAAGCGCCTTTTCAGTCTTTCCCTTTTCTATGTGAAGTTGTTCGTTTAGCAAGCTGGAGGGGATGTCTGTTACAGCTTTGGAGACACCGGCAACTTGAGATGATTTGGCATCCGCGTCTTCGGTCACCTCACCACTTGAATTGAAATCACCCATTTGAGATTCCACTGTTGATAAGGATTATTCACATGAAAATCTAACCATGGATCATCGTTACGCTATATGGCAACAAACAATCTTCCCCCCCAGTGAGAATGCATGTATCTTGATTTATTAAACGTTGCGACTAAAACAGTACGCAAGAAAGCTCCAGAGGCCGGCCTTTAGGAAGCCGCAGGAAGTCTTGCCAGTCGCAGCCAGAATGAAAGTGTCAAGCTGATTGCTTGTTCGAAATCATAGAGGTTAGAGGGCTTCTGAACGTAACAATTTGCCTGTAAGGAATATGCTTTGGCAATATCTGACGGGTTATTCGAAGTCGTTAGAATGATGACAGGTAGACTTTTCAATTCGGGAGCAACTCGAATTTCCTCCAAGACTTCAAGGCCGCCTTTTTGGGGTAGATTGATGTCCAGCATAATCAAGTCCGGACGTACCGAATCCTCAAACCCTCTCTCACGGCGCAAAAACTGTAATGCCGCCTTCCCATCTCCTACAGTTTGGACATTGACTTGGGTATCAGCCTGGTTCGCGGCTTCAAGCATGAGCTGCACATCTGCCGGATTGTCTTCAACCAACAACACGTGTTTAAGTGTGTGAGCAGCCATGGTACACTCTTTTCCCAATCTTATGATCTGCAGGCGAAGTCCCAAAGCACAAGAAAAATTGACGCTTCCTCATAATAGCAGGGAGAATGCCAAAATCTCAACAGTATTCTGAATAACTCAAATACGAAACAGGCTAGTGTAGGCTCTGTGAGGAATGCGGATCGCCACAAATAATCAAGAGTCTACGGTCATCGCCAAGGACATAAGCCTGCTTAAACTGGAGCAAAGCATCCAGATAGCTGCCTGTGCCTTTGTTATCTTTTGGATGTCATTACTGTTTCTATATCGTCCATTGTGCCAGAGGAACTAGAGAATGCCCTTTGTCTTCATGGAAAATAAACACTTTTTACTTACCGGACTGGCTAAACGTAAAGCATACCGTTAATCGTCGGAATGCCAATTGCACGCACTCAGGGATTGGTAGCCAGGGGGCATATCATCCACTTAACTGCTACAACTAATTCTTCTTCCATAACTGCCTACAATGCAGGATTTCTTGTGGTGAAATAACCTAAACCTAAATCCAATTGCCTCCGAAGCAGAGGAAAGACGAGGGGGTTATGTTACTGGGAGAATCATGATGGTTTCGCAAGGCATAGAGGTTGAATTTCCCGTTCGCCTTTTAGTGGCCGATGATAATGAAGCTGATCGAGTACTGCTCAGAGAAATGCTGACCCGCCAGCACTCGTTGGTTGAAGTCGACTTGGCCAGCAACACGACTGAAGTGGATAACTGTCTCAACCACCGCGCTTATGATTGTATAATTCTGGATTTCAATCTTGGTATCGAGCGGGCCGATGAAATACTGGCCAGGGTCCGTCATCGACTAGGCGTTTGTCCCGTTATTGTGGTCTCATCGAGTGCCGATCAAAGCATTGTGATTTCAAGTATGCGGTCCGGTTCAGTGGATTTTGTGCCCAAGCAGGACATGTATGACGGTACAACGCTTTGGAAGCGGATTTGCATTGCCATTTCAATGTCACGCAGTCAAGTCAAAGAACGTCGCCAAAGAGAGCGTCGTCAACGAGAACTGCAAATGGATGCCTATATGGATCCTATTACAGGTCTCTGGAATCGTCGCTACTTCCAAGCAAAGCTCAGCCAGAACCAGTATAAGAACGACCGGCGTCTTCGAATGCACATTGTGATGATTGATATTGACCACTTCAAGGCCATCAACGATTCGAAAGGACACGCTGTTGGAGATGCAGTACTCAGATCATTTGCACGAATCATGGCCAGAAACAAGCGTGGCGGAATGACGCAGTTTCGTTGGGGAGGAGAGGAGTTCTTGATTCTGTACCAGACAGCATCGTTACGCGATGCCTGGGTCTGGTGTGAAGAATTCCAGGAAGAAGTGAGTAACCAGTTATTCGGTGACACAGGCGAACAGTTCATCGTTACATTCAGTGCCGGAATTGTCGGTAGTGACACCAGTTGCGTTGACAATAATATGATCGAAAAAGCAGATCAGGCGCTCTACTTGGCCAAGACGTGGGGGCGAAATCGCACCTGCACCTGGGAGATGGTCTGTATGGATAAAATCCTGAAGGATATCGAAAAGGGTTCACAACGTTCACCTATTGAAAACCGAAATCGTTTCGTTGAGGCCTTTGCCGATCTGATGCGGCAGACTCAGAGAGATCATTCGCTGGACCACTGCCA
>JAKSCP010000307.1 GCA_022360535.1 Pseudomonadales bacterium
GCCCGCGGCCAGGAAGAACGCCTGCGTCTGGATCTAGCTCGCATGGATTACTGGAAGTCACAAGGTGCGCAGCTTAGCCCTCGTGTCGCTAAACTAGCCAAAGGCGCGGCAGCTGCGGCTACAACTGAAGCTTAAGCTCGAACGTTACTGCAGCTATGAGTCATAGCGCAGTCACAGCAAGCAAACGGGTGGTTCTGGGCAAGTTAGGTAAGGCCCATGGAATTAAAGGCTGGTTGAAGCTCCACTCATACACAACACCACCCGAAAACATACTGCAATATTCAAATCTGCACGCTGAAATTAATGGTCAGCGACAGTCGCTGCTGGTAGACGACAGCAGGCAGCAAAAAGCTGGATTGCTCATTCATATAAAAGGAATAGACGATCCGGAAACAGCGCAGGGAATTACTGGCGCTGAGGTTTGGGTAGAAGATTCAGACTTGCCGTCTTTAGAGGCCGGCGAGTACTACTGGCATGAGCTGGAAGGTTTGTCGGTGGTCAATGAGCAAGGCTTGCTATTTGGCATTGTAAGTCAGCTCTTGGAAACAGGCGCAAACGATGTATTGGTGGTCAAACCGACCCAGGACAGCATCGATGAGCGCGAGAGACTGATTCCGTATTTGCGGGATTCAGTCATCAAAGAGGTAGACAAGGGCGCGGGCCGCATCACCATCGATTGGGATGCAAGCTATTTAGATTGAATGATTGGCTGAGTCGATTACTTTGACTTGGTCAGGTAGGGGAGGAAATGAGGATGCACATTGGTGTTGTCACTCTGTTCCCCGAGATGTTTCAAGCCATCAGCGAGTATGGCATCAGTGGCAGAGCGGTAAGTACAGCGCTGGTCGACCTGGATTTTTGGAATCCAAGAGACTTCACCACGGACAAGCATCGCACGGTAGATGACCGACCATTCGGGGGCGGTCCAGGGATGCTGATGAAGACCGAGCCGTTGCTGGCAGCCATTCGGCAAGCCCGCAGCGATTTGGCTGGGCAGGAAGGCGACAGAGTACATACAGTCTATCTGTCACCGCAGGGTAAGCGCTTGGATCACGCGAAGGTGATCGAACTGTCGCAGCTACCCTCCTTGATACTGGTTTGTGGCCGCTATCAGGGGATTGATAGTCGCGTAGTCGAAACAGAAATCGATGAAGAGATTTCTCTCGGTGATTTCGTGCTAAGCGGCGGTGAACTGGCTGCGATGGCAGTGGTAGACGCCCTGGTTCGTTTCCAACCAGGTGCGCTTGGCGATGAGGATTCAGCGCAAACTGACAGTTTCGCGAATGGGCTGCTGCATAGCCCGCAGTACACGAGACCGCAGGAAATAGAGGGTTTATCGATCCCACCGGTGTTAGTCAGTGGAGATCACCAAGCCATTGAAAAGTGGCGGATGAAACAAAGCCTGGGAAATACCTGGCTAAAGAGACCAGATCTCTTGGAACAAGTGAAGCTCACAAGTGAGCAGGAAGATTTACTGAATCAATTTAAAGACGAGTATCAGTCAGAGACGAAAGATTAAGAGCCAAGTGGCACACTTTTGACAGAGTCGGCAGTTACTCAGGAGTCAGGAAAATGGGGAAAAACAAAATTATTCAACAGATCGAAACTGAACAGATGGCAAAAGAATTGCCCGAGTTTGGTCCTGGCGACACTGTGGTAGTCCAGGTAAAGATCAAAGAAGGTGATCGCGAGCGTCTGCAGGCGTTTGAAGGTGTGGTCATCGGTCGCCGCAATCGTGGGCTCAATAGCTCGTTCACAGTGCGCAAGATTTCCCATGGCGTGGGTGTCGAGCGTACTTTTCAATCCTACAGCCCATTGGTAGACAGCGTCACCTTGAAGCGTCGTGGTGATGTACGTCAGGCCAAGCTCTACTACCTGCGTGAACTCACCGGTCGCGCGGCTAGAATTTCAGAGAAACTGGACAAAAAGGCGGCGGAGTAAGCTGGGCCGAGTGAATGCTTCATTATTCGGAGATTCACCAGCAAGGAACAGCATTTCAAAATGAGAAGATCAGCTTGCTGGTCTTCTCATTTTTGTTTCTGCCGACATAAAAATGTAAGCTAGGGCGGAATTGAAGGGGGATTTTCCGGTCTATTTAAGCTAGATGGACTAACAACTTGGCCTAGGCAGCGGTCATGGAGAGAATTTCATGAAACTCATCAAGTTAGGAAACACCGTAAGCAAAGTAATCGTCAGCTTGCTGCTCGTGGGCGGCCTGGCAACTGTCTTTGCCCAGGGTGGCTCGCAATCCCTGCGCGGAAAGCTGGAACAGGCGATTGAAGTGGCGTCTGGCAATCAGCTGGAAATTGTTGGCCTTAATCAAACAGCGCTGCCCACTATCTTCGAAGTTGAGTTAAATACCGGTGAGATTTTGTACAGCGACATCTCAGGCGACTATCTATTCGCCGGTGATATGTATGCCACTACCCCCAGCGGACTAATGAATCTTTCATCCAGCACCCGCCAGAAACGCGCGCTGGACAAAATCGCCAGTATCCCGGAAGAACAGATGATCGTTTTCTCGCCCGAGGAAGTGAAAGCCAGCATCACTGTATTTACCGATGTTGATTGTACGTATTGCCGTAAGCTGCATGGTGATATGAGCGATCTGATGGATCGGGGCATAGAAATCCGTTATCTCGCCTATCCAAGAGGGGGCGAGGCAGCTGGCTCTTACGGCAAGATGATTTCGGTCTGGTGCTCTTCGGATCGCAAAGAATCTCTCACACTCGCGAAGAACGACGAACCTTTGCCTGAGATCACCTGTGACACCCCGGTGATGGACCACTACCTGATTGGCAACGAACTCGGTATCAGCGGCACTCCAGCTCTGGTATTTGAAGATGGACGGGTCATTCCTGGCTATATGGACAGTGAGCGCCTGGCTGCCATGCTAGGCCTGAACTAGTCCGATTCTGCGTTCAGCCAGAGCCGTTTCTCACTTCCCTTTTCTTACCGTCATGCGCCCAGCCTGATCATGGCTGCAGCGCTCTATTTCTCTGCGTTATCGAGTATAATGCGCCGCTTGTTTTGCCACGTACGCAGCCAAAGGTCTTGATTTGTCAGCATCAGAAAACATTCGAATCGGTATTTGTGGATTGGGTACCGTCGGCGGAGGAACGCTGGAGTTGTTGCGATCCAACCGCGATGAGATCACTGCGCGTCTCGGCAAGGAAGTGGTTGTTACCCATGTCGCAACCAGAACCCCTAAACCTGATCTGACTGCGGAAATCCCGACGACGGGCACAGACCCTCTGGCGGTAGCCAATGATCCGCAAGTCGACATCTTAGTAGAAACCATTGGCGGTTGTGAGCTTGCCTTTGATCTGGTTGCGGCTGCCTTAAAAAATGGCAAACACGTCGTTACGGCTAACAAGGCTCTTATTGCCGAGCGCGGTAATGAGCTATTTGCAATTGCCGATGAGCAGGGCGTGACACTCGCGTTTGAGAGCAGTGTTGCGGCAGGTATCCCAATCATCAAGGCCCTGCGAGAAGGGCTGGCCGCAAATGAAATTGATTGGCTGGCGGGCATTATCAACGGCACTGGTAACTTCATCATGACCGAGATGGCAGAGAAGCAACGCCAGTTTGCAGATGTATTAAAAGAAGCTCAGGCTCTGGGTTACGCTGAGGCCGACCCAACTTTTGACGTTGAAGGCATTGATGCTGCCCACAAACTCACCATTATGGCGTCCATCGCGTTCGGTATACCCCTGCAGTTTTCTAAAACCTATACCGAAGGAATCAGCCATATCACCCCAGAAGACATCAGTTATGCAGATGAGTTGGGTTATAGCATTAAACATCTGGGCATAGCGCAACGCAGCGACAAGGGAGTCGAAATGCGCGTGCATCCTACGCTACTTGGCAAGTCGCGGTTGTTGGCCAGTGTTAGTGGGGTAGGCAATGCGGTCCTGGTGAGTGGCAACAAAGTAGGCTCTACGATGTATTACGGTCCCGGGGCGGGAGCAGAAGCTACTGCTTCCGCAGTAGTCGCGGACATCATTGATATAGCAAGGCAACAAGAGGCCGGTGCGTCACAGCCGGTGTATCCAGCTCTTGGTTATCGAAATACCAGAAACGATTTATCTGTTCTGGCGATTGAAGATATCACTGCCGAATACTATTTACGCATTCCAGCGGTGGAC
>JAKSCP010000169.1 GCA_022360535.1 Pseudomonadales bacterium
TCTCCAGCCCGCAATCGCAGATTGCGGTCGTTCAGGCTGCGCATGAAGCTGGCGCTTCATAAAACGCTTACCTTCACCCACCCAGACCCACCAATCAATTCAAACTCCCTGCACTAAATTGATATCTCTCCGGCCCGCAATCATAGATTGCGGTCGTTCAGGCGGCACATGAAGCTGGCGCTTCATACCACGCTTGCCTTCACCCACCCAGACTAAGAGAAGTTATTCAATGCGCCAGCAAGGCTCGTAGCTTGCGTAGTCTATCTTCATCCGTCGCTGTTCAATAAAGGAGTCCAGCAAGCTTTGCAGCAGGTCCATGATCTTTTGCTCGCCTTGCATCAGATAGGGGCCATGTTGCTTTATTTCTTCGATACCGAACGGTTTGACATTGCCGGCTACGATGCCTGAAAACGCCTTGCGCAAATTGGAAGCCAGTTGGAATGGAGACAGATCGGAATTGAGCTGTAGTGCTGCCATATTCTCATGGGTTGGTTCGAATGGATGCTGTAGCTCAGCCGGAATATACAGCTCCCAGTTGAAGCCATAGGCTGCGCCGGTTTTCATGCGATCTTTACGGCTTTGGATAACATGATGCTTGGCGCGCCTTGCGGTTTCTTCTGCATCGCCAATGACAATTTCATAGTGAGCGGTTGCTGCTTCACCCAATGTCTCCCGAATAAATTTGTCTACCGCTTCGAAATAATCACGATTCTCTTCAGCCGCGGAGAGGATCAGGCCGAAGGGGTGATCAGCATTTCGTTCATGCATCAAGATACTCAACAAGTACAGCAGTTCTTCGGCAGTACCTGCTCCACCCGGGAAGACGATAATGCAATGCGCCAATCTGACAAACGCTTCAAGACGTTTTTCGATGTCGGGTAGAATAACGAGTTCGTTAACAATAGGGTTGGGTGCTTCGGCGGCGATAATGCCTGGTTCAGTGATACCAATGTAACGGCGCAGATCCTGCAGTTGTTTGGAGTGCCCAATAGCTGCTCCCTTCATTGGGCCTTTCATAGCGCCGGGTCCGCACCCGGTTCCGATATTCAGGCCGCGCAAACCAAGCTGATAGCCAACTTCTTTAGTAAAGTCGTACTCGTTGCGGCTGATTGAATGCCCGCCCCAACAAACCACCAGATCGGGGCGCAGGTTTGGGCGCACGATGTCGGCATTGCGCAAAATGTCGAACACTGCATCGGTAATGCCGCGTCGGCTGTCTAAATCATAGGTGCCTGTTAGGGAATGGTTTACATAAACAACATCTCGAAGTACTGAGAACAGATGTTCCTGCACGGCGCGAATCATGTTGCCGTCGACAAAGGCAGTGGCGGGAGCATTCTTTACCGAAAGAATGGGACCACGGGATTGAGGAATGACGGAGATTTCGAAATCCCGATAGTCTTCCATCAGACTTTCGACATCGTCCTGGTCACTGCCTGCATTTAACACAGCGAGTGCGCACTGACGAAACAGTTTGTGCACTTGGTCCTGAGACGACATCAGTCCCTGAATCTCGCGCGAGGAGAGCAGGTTTAGGGTGCGCACCGGGCGCAGGTTTTCTCGATCAATTTTTTGCATAAGTCCTTTTTATTATTTGGGGCACAGTTGTTGCGCCAGCAAGAGGCTCTTTCTCAAATGGTCGCGAGGCCTCTTGGAGTTCTAACAGTGACGACTACTCTAATGGCAAGAACGGTCGTAGGAAGTACTGCGAAGTGGGAGCTAATTATAACAGTTTTTGATGACCGGCGGGTTACGCCTGAGCTAGTTGGCGAGGCTGGCTTCGGCGAGGAGGGTCAGCAGGCCGATTTGAATGCTGATGTGGCCATCGACGTTCTCCCACCATTCATAGGGTGAGTGAGAATTGCCACCATGACCTCCTCGACTCATTGTGATTGCCGGTATTCCCAGGGAAAGCGGAAGATTGGCGTCGGTTGAAGAAATCTGCAGGTCTGGTTCAATTCCGAATGCAAGGGTTGCAGCCATCGCGTGTTGCACAAGCTGGCTGTTATTGTCACCTTGAGCGGCAGGTCGAGTCCCAACACGATCAATGATCACTTCAAGAGGAGGGCCACTCTCTCGTTCATTGTTTTCCGTTTGCAGTGCAAGTTGTACGGCATTATGGAATACAGCATCGATTTCATCGAGTTTAGCCTGACTGCCAGAGCGCATATCAACTTCCAGCCAGGACTCGAAGGGGATCGAGTTTATTGAAGTACCTCCCCCCATACGACCGATGTTATAGCTGGTTTTAGGCCCCTCTCTGGTGACTGCGAGAGCATTTTGGTCGAAGAGCGCAATGGCGCGCCCTAGTGCATGATGGGGATTCGCCATACCGAAGGCACCCCAGGAATGACCGCCAGGGCCTTTAAACGTTACTCGATATCTGTGAGACCCGACCCCACCAGTAACAATTCTGCTGGACAGGCCACCATCAACGATGACTATTTTGTCGATCTTGTCAGCACCGGGGCGAAACAGGTGTTTCATGCCCCTGAGATCGCCTAATCCTTCTTCTCCTACATTGCCGATAAACAACAGATCAGCTTCTGTCTCTATGTTGGCAAACTCCAATACCTTTAAAACGGTAAGAATTGTCACCAGGCCACGGCTGTTATCGCCAATGCCTGGAGCGAACAGACGCGTTCCCTCAGTACGAACGGTCAGATCGGTTTGCAGCGGAAACACGGTATCCAGATGAGCGCTATAGGCGATGGTCTTATTACCCCGAACACCAGGTCGACGACCTATGACGTTGCCAACCTCGTCAATAACAACATCTTCAAGGCCGGCTTCACGGAGCATTTCGGCAAATCTGGCGGCCCTGCGCTCTTCGCCAAAAGGGGGCGCTGGAATTTCAGTGATTTCGATAAGGTCCTGCAGCGAACGGGGTTCCAGCGTCACCACGTGATCCAGTGCGGCCTGCACTGCCGCATCTTCTTGCAGGCGAGCAATGGCTGCCTGGAATTCTGGCGCAGGACGCAGCTCCTCTTCAGAGCCAAAGGTGGGCTGAGATAGCTGGCAGAGAATAGCCAGCAGTGCAGTCTGCAGCGCAAAAAGACGAGATTTCATAAACAGGACCCAAATTCCGGGAATCGAGCTTATAGCAAGGCAAAAACCAAGACAAACAGGGAATGGAGGAGAGTCGATGAGATCCCGCTGAGGGGCCATCCCCACGGGACAGAGAAGCGGTGTGCTAATTCAAAAACCCCCGATAATCAGTACAATGGCTGCTTGATCTAGTTAATTCTCAGTTTTTGGAGTATTCGAAGATGCTTTTTCAGTTCTCTCTCTCTCCCAACTCGGCTTTTCGTGCTTTATTAATCTACGGCGCCACATTTCTTGCTGGCACTGCAGTGGCACAGGTGCCAATCATTCAACCCGGTGCTCCAGGTGAACAGGGCAGGATTATCTCTGCCGAAGAAGCTTCAAATCTGGCCAATATGGAGTACTCCCTGGGGGATATCAGATTTCTGCAGGGCATGATTCCCCACCATGCCCAGGCCAAAGAAATGTCTGCCCTGGCGGAAGGTCGCACGAATAACGATGCGGTACTGGCTGTGGCTGCGCGCATCACCCTGTCGCAGGACGACGAAATCGCCATGATGCAAGGTTGGTTGCGAGACCGGGGCCTGGAACCTGCTACAGAGGACGCCCACCACGATCCAAGTTTTGAACGTATGCCAGGTATGCTCAGTGACGAAGAAATGGAAGCCTTGGCCGCCGCCAATGGTCCGGAGTTTGATCGGCTCTATCTGGAAGGGATGATTGATCACCATCAGGGTGCCCTGGACATGGTTGAGATGTTGCTGGATCAACAGGGTTCAGCTCAGGATCCTTTGCTGTACGAATTCACTTCTGAGGTGACTTCAGATCAGACGTCTGAAATAGAACGCATGGATGCGGTGTTGGCGAGTCTGAATCCTGATCCCCGGGTGGGACTGGCAGCCGGATTCCGTGATGCTGGGGAAGCGGCGCTGAATATGCGTGTGGTGGCATCCCTGCCAAAACCGGCTGGATTTTTCGATCCGGATCGGCCCTCCGGTCTGTCTGCTGCTCGCCTTGCGGAGTTGGAAGCGGAAGCCGCCAATGACGGCAATGCACCAGAGACACCTACAGAAGACGAGGAAGAAGATGAGAATGCCGATCCTCGTCCGGCGCTATTGAGTTTCTCCAATACCGACTTGCTGTTTTCCGGGGACTATCTGGTAGCCGGCAACTATCACGGTTTCAATACTTACGACATTAGCAATCCTTCCGCTCCCGAACATATTGCGTCCGTGGTCTGTCCAGGCGGACAAGGTGACGTCTCCCTGGTCGGTGATTTATTGATTATGTCGGTACAAGAAGTGCGCGGTCGCCTCGACTGTGGATTGGAAGGTGTACCCGAACCGGTCAGTCAGGAACGGGTGAAGGGTATACGCATTTTCGATGTCAGTGATTTCCGTAATCCGATTCAGGTTGGGGCGGTACAAACCTGTCGCGGTTCGCACACCCATACCGTAGCCCAGGAGGCCAATGCGGATGGCAACATCTATGTTTACGTATCTGGCACCAGCCGTGTACGTGATGATGAAGAACTGGCCGGATGCTCCGATGATTCACCGTTTGAAAATCCGAATTCAGCCTTGTTCCGCATCGAGGTAATCGAGATACCAGTAGACGATCCGGGTTCAGCTCAAATCGTCAATCGTCCTTTTATATTCGCAGATGCGGATACCGGCACTCTGGCCGGGCTTTGGGATGGTGGCGACCACGGCGAAGGCACACAGACTACCAGTCAGACCAATCAGTGCCATGACATCACAACCTTTCCAGAGATTGGTCTAGCTGCTGGTGCCTGTTCAGGCAATGGCATTTTGCTGGACATCTCTGACCCTGCAGACCCGCAACGTCTTGATCAGGTGATTGATCCGGGCTTCGCTTACTGGCATTCGGCCACCTTTAACAACGATGGTACCAAAGTCATCTTCACCGACGAATGGGGTGGCGGTGGTCGACCCCGTTGCCGTGCCCAGGATCCGCTGACCTGGGGTGCCGATGCTTTCTATGACATCGTCGATGGTCGTCTGCAGTTCCGTAGTCACTACAAGATGTCTGCGCCACAAACTGACACTGAGAACTGCGTGGCCCACAACGGTTCACTAATTCCAGTGCCAGGCCGTGATCTGTTTGTACAAGCCTGGTATCAGGGTGGTGTGTCGGTGGTTGACTTCAGCGAGTCTGCCAATCCTGTAGAAATTGCCTATTTCGATCGGGGCCCTATCGATACTGAAGAACTCATCACCGGTGGTTATTGGTCAACTTACTGGTATGCGGGTCGCATCTATGGCACTGAAATTTCCCGTGGCCTGGATGTGTTCGAAATGCAGCCCAGTGACTACATCTCGGAAAACGAAATCGCTGCGGCGTCACTGCCAGAACTAAAAGGCGTAGTAAATGCGCAAACGCAGCAACTTGTTGTTTGGCCGGATGTGCCTGTAGTTGCTCGCGCCTATCAGGACCAGCTCAATCGGGACAATGCCATCAGTGCTGCTCAGTCACGAGCTTTGAGTGAAGCTCTGGATCGTGCGCAGGCGCTCATGGATGGTGATGACACCGATCGCGGTGCTTCCAATGATTTGCGAGATCTTGCCGAGGCTTTCGAAGACGAGGCGGATTCCAGGTCGGGCAATACCCGTCGCCGATACCTTGCGCTGGCGGAAACCGTCGACGGAATAGCAGACGCTATTCGCTAAGCTCTATTGGATTTATTGGAATTGAATGGGTGCGGTGCTGATCCGTACCCTCGATTCCATATAGATAATCGCTTCACCGTCAATTTGACTAAACCAGTGTGGCGTTCCAGGTTGGATGACGAGAACGTCTCCAGCTGCAACCTGTCGCGCCAATCCCCCTTCGATTCCGTGCTCAGTGCGCACCACATCTTCGCTGGGAGAATCAGCCAGCGGTAAAGTCAGCAAGCCTCCTGTTACCAGGGTACCGCTGCCTTCCAGTATGCGGTAGATCTCCACGCTGTAAGGGTGCATAACAGCATATTGCAGGACACCACTCATGCGGCGCCGAACGGAAATGCCGGGAGAAATAGTCACAGAAACCCCAGCGGCAGAAGTGGATGTTCTTGCTGCAGCATCCAGCTCTTCCATGATTTCTGTGTTGGATTTGAATATAGCTGGCGGCGCGCCGATAGATTGGGCGGCGAGTAGAGTAGGGAACAGCAAGCCAAGACAGATCAATGGTGTAAGGCTTTTCTTGATTGCATGCATCGTTATTGTTTTCATCGGCATTCTCCGCCACACTAGAGTGAACCTAGAATAGAATTACCATTCCAGCTTGTCTATCTCCCTGAGACTCCCTGGGAGTTCTGGGATCACGATCAATCCTGCAGAACGAGGTGACAGAATGACAACAAAGGCGAAGCTCATACCGGGTCGGCTGATTGTGTTGCTTCTTTCTATGGGCGTGACGTTTAGCAGCCTGTATGCTGCGGAATCATCGCGAGAGACGATCGAGGTGTCCACGCTGGGCCCGCAGATCGGGGAAGTGGTCCCGGAGTTCACTCTTCCTGATCAAAACGGAAATCTGCATAACCTCGATTCCATTATGGGTCCCAATGGGGCCATGCTGTTGTTTCACCGTTCGGCTGACTGGTGACCCTACTGCAAAGCGCAACTCGTGGAGTTGCAAGAACGCCTGCCCGAATTAGCAGCGGCTGGTATCGGCATCGCTGCTATAAGTTACGACAGTGAAACTGTACTCACAGATTTTGCTAATCGCCGGGGAATCAGTTTTCCCTTACTTTCAGATGATGACTCATCAGTCATCGAGTCCTACGGAATTCTCAACACTGTTGCACAGGAAGCGCTGAGTGCTGACGAGCCGGATGCTGAACTACAAGCTGATGTTGCCCGCTACGTTAGTGTCTTTGGCAGCAGCCCGCTGATTGTAGGTACGCCTTATCCCGGTACCTTTATGTTGGATCGGCAAGGTAGGGTCACTTCGCGATTTTTTGAAGAGTTCTACCGTGAACGAAACACCACTTCCAATGTGATGCTGAAGATGGGTATCGGATTATCTCCAATCGAAGCGGTAGAAGGCTCAACTGCCCACTTGAAGTTCACGGCTTACCCGAGTAATTCGACTGTCACGGTAGGGACGCGATTTTCA
>JAKSCP010000315.1 GCA_022360535.1 Pseudomonadales bacterium
ATTCTGGTTGCCGTAGTAGCACAGTTTCTACGAGATCAACTGGACCCTGTTCTACCCACCGCCATTTTATTGATATGCCTTAGCTCAGCCTCCGTTGCCCTGTATTGTTCATGGCGCAAAATCCATTCAGGTCTGCTGGCTGAGTTATTTCGGGTGAGTTGGCCCTGGCTGGTGCTGCGTATACTGGGTGCAGTTATCACTATCCTGGTTTTTTTTGAAATCGGATCCGAGATCATCTGGGGTGCCAACACCGGTCAAACCATGGTTGGTCAACTGGTACCCACGGTGATGACTCTGTTTCTGGGTGTGATTTTCTTGCTACCGCTGATGACTGAATTTGGCATTATGGAATTCGCTGGCGTGCTGCTCTCTGGATTTTTCCGCTTTCTGTTTCGCCTGCCGGGTCGCGGCGCCATTGATGCCATGGCGTCCTGGTTGGGCGCAGCACCATTAGGTGCGCTGGTGACGACACAGCAATATGAACGCGGTCACTACAATCGACGTGAAGCTCTCAGCATCATCTCTTCTTTCTCACTGGCATCCGTAGCCTTCTGCCTATTGATCGCCAGCATTCTCGAGATTACTCATATCTTCGTGCAGTTCTACGGCTCGGTAGCGATCGTCTCTATTCTGCTGGCAATCATAGTGTGTCGTCTGCCACCGCTAAGTAAGATACCGGATACCTATGAGAAAGAAGTCGAATCTTCTGAATTGGTTCCTGCAGGAGAATCAGTGTGGAATTGGGCCCTGCGGTCAGCAGTGCGCAAAGCGGCTGATGCTGAACCCTGGCCGGAACAGCTTCGGCGTAGCGGAATAAAACTGCTGGATCTGTGGTTTGGTTTGATCCCAACAGTTATTGCGATTGGAACCATTGCATTGATCATTGCCGAATACACACCGGTATTTAGCTGGATCTCCTATCCTTTTCGGTTGTATCTGGATTTGTTAGCCGTACCTGAAGCAGCGGCAGCGGCCCCGTCCATGGTCGTTGGTTTCGCTGATATGATTTTGCCAGCGGTACTGGGTGCAGGTATCGAGTCAGAGTTAACGCGCTTTACTATCGCTGGGATATCGGTCACCCAGGTTATCTACATGTCTGAGATTGGTACACTGATCCTCAGATCCAAGATTGAAACGACAGTCTGGCAACTCGCCGGTATTTTTCTGGTTCGCACCGTCATCGCTATCCCCATGTTTGTAGCGCTTGGCCGCTTGTTCCTGAGTTGAGATATGAAAAAGATCAATCTTTCCAATCCACACATTGAAGCCCTGGAGCCCTATATGTCGGCTCGCCGCATCGGTGGGTCCGGAGAAATTTGGCTAAATGCGAATGAACTGCCGTTTCCCAGGCAAACATTCGATCTGGATGTGTCTGAATACCACCGCTATCCAGACCAGGGCCCTGATCAGGTTCAGGCAGCTTATGCCGGGTATGTTGGAGTGAATCCTGAGCAAGTGTTGGCCTTGCGGGGAGCCGATGAAGCCATAGATCTATTGTTAAGGGCCTATTGTCGGTCGGGTGTCGACAGCATCGTGATTAGCAGCCCCACTTACGGCATGTATCAGGTTTGTGCAGACATTCAGGACGCACCGGTAATAGATGTACCTCTGACCGCAGACTATCAATTGGATGTGGCCGGAATCACAGCACAGGAAAAAACCAAACTGGTTTTCATCTGCAGTCCAAATAACCCTACCGGGAATAGTTTCAATCAGGAAGATATCGTAAGCATCGTCCGGCACTTCGAAGGCAAGGCGATCGTTGCCATCGATGAGGCCTATATCGAATTTTGCCCCGAGCAGAGTCTGGTCTCCGAGCTGGCAAACTATGAAAACCTGGTGGTCGTACGCACCATGTCGAAGGCCTTTGGTTTGGCAGGCGTGCATGTGGGTTATCTGGTAGCCAATCAATCAGTGATGGATATCATGCGAAAAGTAGCAGCGCCCTACCCACTCGCAGATCCCTGTGCGCAAATCGCTTTGCAAGCACTGGAGCCAGCCGCCGTCGCATTCATGCAACAGCAGGTCGCGGAGATCAATGTGATCCGGGAGGCTTTTTCCAGCACGATACAAGAGTTCGCAGCGGTACAGTCTGTGTTGCCCAGCGTAGCAAACTTTCTGTTGGTTAGCTTCAAGAACAGCGATAAGGCGTGGCAGGCATTAACTGACGCAGGAATTGTAGCCCGGCAGATCCCTCACCCGAGACTGCAGGACGCAATTCGCTTCAGCATCGGCACAGATTCCGAAATGGAAGAAGTAATCAAGGTGCTGGAAAGTCTTCCCTAGGTCGACCTTCACCGACAACGGGCTGCTTCAATCACCACCCAATGGTTTTGGGTGAGTAATAAATACCTGTGTCATTTTGATGTCGAGGGCGGTAGATATTGCAGTATTGTCGCCTGTCTCTGAATCAGGATAGGCATCCGCCAGCCTGCGTAATGCTTTGTACAATGAAATCCCTGAAATCTGACCATTACTCAGATGGTGAGTAGAGTCATTACGAATGAGTTGGTAGTACCAGGTGTCCACATCGGCATAGCCGGCAAGCAATCCCGTTGCATTCGTTTCGGTGAGATCCAATACCAGTCGCGCATCGCGGATCAGTTGTATTGATGGGACTCGCAGGTTTTGCCAGGGAATCACCATGTCAGTCATGGGCTCGGTAATCAGTTTACCCTCGACTATGCGCGCGTTGACCTCTCGGATCAAAGATTCGCCCCAGCGTCTGTCGACTCGCTGAGTACCTCCGGGCATTACCTTGCTGCCAGTGGCATCAGTGAGTAACCGATCCATGCCGCGATAGACTGTCACGGTAACGGCGTCATCGTTATCGAGACTTTCAACACCTGAAAGCTCGATCATCATGCGGTTATAGCGCTCATCGACGATGGCTTTATTCTGGAAAATGTACTCTACGCCGTCAGGACCTCGAAATCCGATGACACAGCCTACCGCTCGATACACTTCGTTATCGATACCCGGTGTACCATCGGGATGCCTGAAGTCGTTGGGGCCGACCTCACCGTCCAGATTTAAACCCCAGGACAACTCACCCTCAACTTCAAGAAACTCAAAACCATCGGGTTCAGTGCTGGGGTGCCAGGTTTCGATTTCCTGCTTGAGCTGTGTTTCTTCGACGCTCAATCCTTCGTGATAAGGAAACAGTTCTTCGAACTGCTCGCGCGGACCATCATTAAACCCCCGCGGGCATTCCTGGCTGGCATCTTCCGTCTGATAGACCGACCAAAACAGGTCAGTCATCACATAACCGATTTTGCCATCTCTAAGCATGCCTTCATCAGCTAATGAACTTGCGCTGCACAGCGCAGTGGTTAGCGAAGTAATGAGCAGAAGTTGTTTAGTCTTCATCACAGGATGCCACCCATATAGTCGTCTCTTAACCAGAACGCTCGCAGGCCATTGCGCTGTCCACGCCATTCACCGGTGCCGCCACCGTTCACTTCGCCCGGTCGCTTGTCTCCGGCAAAAGTGTAGACGGGTCGATCACGGTAGGCCCAGACTCGTAACGCTCCCTCCTGACCCGGTTCAGCAAACTTGCCAGTGGTTGGATCGATTGACACGATGGTCCAGGTACGATTGGGACTGACTTCATCGTCACCAGCAATGACATATGGCCAGTATTCAAGACACTTTTCGGCACGGCCGCCGCCGCACATTGCCAATCGGTAGACCTGGGTATCATCAGGATGGTCACAGGCCAACTGATCTGCTGAATCCTCCCCACAATTGTAGCGGTAGATGGTTTTACCAGCAGAGTCTGCCAATACATCTCCAGACAGCGTTGGCTGCACGGAAAACGAATCAGGGTAACCAGGTGCTCTTTGGGTAAACACATTTTGCCAGCCGGGATTGTCGCTACCCTGTTGTGACCAGGAACTTTGATCAAGCTCGTAGGTGTATAGCGGCTTGCCCCGAAATACCCATTGCCGGTTCCCCGCTGAACGCTCCAGTAGCGTCCACTCCCCTTGCGAACGTGCCAATGCCGGGGCTAGTACAGGGTGCCAATTGGTCAGGCATTCACCCTGGCAGGCGGAGCTGTTCGCCGTATCGCCATCGAAGCTGTAAACCGCTGCATTCTTGTCAGTAGTTAACATGCGGCCAACCGAAGTCAGCCTTACAGCGAACCCTGGTGGATGCAGCGTGGGGGGACCAGCCGGTACCCGCATGGCCGGCGAATCGCCACCATAACGCCGGCGCGTACCCCCGATAACATCACCCGCCTGCTTGTCTCGAATAGACGTGTAAAGCGGCTGTTCATCGTAAGCCCACTGCAGTGAGCCATCTCGCCGTTCAACGATGGTCCAGTCACCAACTTCTTCTGCCCCTGCTTCAGCCAGCACAGGAGGCCAGAGCTGCATACAACTCAAGCGGCTTTCAATTTCAGGCAGCTTGATACCAGGAGGATACGGACTCATAAGTCCTGCGGTTACCGTGAGTACTTCGTCGTAACAACCGGGAGTGCCTTTGGCTTCCCCGCTGTAACCGTTTCTTAATTTGTGCTGTGGCCAGGTGTAGAGCGTCTTGCCGTTGCCGTCCGCAAATACCGGACCTTCTGCGGTGGCCTCCACGCGAAATCCAGGAGGCATTGGTACTTCCCGATATGCCTCGGTAAACAAATCGGAGCCATCAGCCGCGAGAACAACGCTAACGAAGCTGGACGCTATTAAAAGAGGGAGAACTGACCCGTATAGCCTGTTAAACCAGAATCTCACCGATTTCACTCGAGGTATTGTTACTCTTATCGCCCCAGGATTCGATATCCAGGCCCATCAGGCGTTGGGCGGTAAAGCCAAGTCGACAACCAGGGCTGCCTTCACCGTCAATATGCAGACCAGTCTTCACGCGACCACCGGCTGTGCCGGCGCTAAACATGGGAATACCATCGATGGCGTGAATCTTCGCGAATGACTGATCGGTGGTGGCATAAATAAAGGCATTATCTAACAGGCTGCCATCGCCCTCTTTGAAGTTGGCCAGGGCATTCACGTAGTAGGCCCATTCCTCCATGGCGCGTCGGGTGTACCAGGAGGTATTCGGTTGATAACCCAATTCCGAATCCACCGCTTCTTCATGAGTCGCTGTATGATGAGGCTTGTCGTAGCCCGGTTTGGTAGTAGCAGAGAATGCTGAGGCATAAAACATATTAAAGACCCGGGTCTGATCGCAGGCCACCGCCATCAACATCAGATCAGTCATCATGCGGTGACGCTTGGCCACTAAATCCGCATCTAATCCTGTTGGCAAATCCATCGGGGCATCGAGCACCACGCAGGCCTCACGTGGGTCGGGTTTTGTGAGCTGAAGATCGAAGCGCCGTTCCAGATCTCGCAATCCTGTAAAATACTGATCCAGTCGTTGACGGTCCGCAGCACCAACCTCCTTCTCCAGTTTGCTGGCCTGCTCCTGAACGGCGGTTAACGCGCTCTTGCGTACCATCACTCTGGGGTCCGGGGTAAAGGTTTCTGCGTTTGGATCCTGAAAGTCTTCACCAAACAAACGCTGATAAAACCGCAACGGTGACCACTCCGGTGCATTCACCGAGTTCCCACCCTCGTAACTGAAACTGTCTCTTACATCACCAGTTGCTGTCGCACTGAGTGACCGAAAGCGAGTCGCGTTGCCTAACTGTCGGGCGACCGCAACGTCGATGGTCTCGCCAGGACGATTCTCACGGGTCATCGGGGCAATACCGGAACGTAAAACTACCCAGCCAGAGTGATGACACAGATTCGGGGCGTCATCTTTAAATACATGGAAGTTGGTATAGAGATTGATGTGTTCCTGCACCGATGCCAGTGCAGCGATTTCTTCAGGCAGATCGAAACCAGCTCCGGTTTGCTTGGGCACGAAAATTGACTCACTCATCCCCAAACCCCAGGACCAGGTACCGAAGCGGGTTGGAATCGGCGTGCCATCGGCAAAGGCCGTGCCGTTATCGTTTAGAAAGACATCTAGCAAAGGCAAACCCAGGGTGACCGCGCCACCATGAAGGGTGCCTTTAAGGAATCGTCGACGACTCAGTGTTTTCATCTGTCTTTCTCCAAACAACTCGTGTGTTTAGTTACATCTGGCATTCTGAAAAGTTCTGGCTCTACTGTCTCAATGTGAACGCATTACACATCAGCTAATTAGCGGCAATATTAACATTTTCCTCGGAGTCGATGGACCTTACCGATGAAAACGCCTGACTCAGCACCAGGTCTCTGAGTAAGGCACGGAGCCGGTGATTCTCTGCAACAAAGCGGTCTTCAAACCAGCTCAAAGTATCCCGGTCGTAGCGCAGGGACACTGGCCCGCCCGTGCCATAGGCATAAAGCCGATTCACCAGACAGGCCGAGAGCTTCGGGTGATTGCGCATGGCTGTCGCAAGTCCGCCAATGTCATCGTAGAAGTTGCCGTCCAGCTCCCCGGCAATATCCAAAACCGCACCATTTTCAGTTTGCCGAAAAATACCTGCGCCATCGAAGTTCTCAAGCGACAACCCCATGGGGTCGGTAATCAGGTGACAACCTGCGCAGGAAGGATTGCTGTTATGCACTTCCAGTCTTTCACGGGCGGTCGCTGCATGCTCGGCTTCTTCCAAAGCCGAGAAATCGACATTCGGTGGTGGGTCGGGCACTTTTTGACAGAGGAAACGTTCCCTCAGTGCCTTACCTCGAAGGGTGGGCGAACTGCGCACGGGATGGGAATTCGCAGCCAGGAAACTCACATGGGTTAACAAACCGATACGCGGACTGTCATCGTCAAATTCGAACGGCACCCAACCCTCACCGGTAGCTGTGCCGTAAACTGTCGCTAGCTGCATCGACATAAACGTCTTCCTGGTGGTGAAGAGATCGCGGTAATCAGCTTCCTGGACCAGGAGATGATCAATGACTGTGCGTAATGTTTGCTCTCGAGCGTGCTCCAGTGTTGTGCCTGTCACCATAGGATAAACGATAGGATCTTTAGCAAGACTATCGAACTCGTCGAAAGCCAACATGTCATCGAAGAAGCTACGCATACCGTCTTGCAAGCGATCGCTGGACAACAAGCGATCCACTTGCTGCTGCAATCCCTCCGGGGTATGCAGTTCTCCGTTTTCCGCCGCTAGCAAAAGCGCATCATCAGGCGGCGAATTCCACAAAAAGAAACTGAGGCGGGATGCGAGTGAATAATTATCCAGACGCTCCCTGCCAGGCTGTGCTGGGTCAGCTTCGGCGGATTCCAGAATAAACACA
>JAKSCP010000277.1 GCA_022360535.1 Pseudomonadales bacterium
CTCTGTACCTCCACCCAGGCTCGCTTTAAGACCGATCTCCCATTGTTCAGCACTGGTAAGATCGAAATCGTTATTACTGTTCACAAGAAAGATGTTTGACCCGATAGGATCAACTGCGTCGCTGTATTGACCGTACAAAGCGATACTTTCAGTGAGATCGAATACGAAACCCAGTCGCCAGCTCCACCAGTCATAGGTGCGAACGAATCCACTGCCCTCGTCCACTCCAGACTCGTTGAAATTTGCACGGTCGAGATCCAGCTCCTCGTATCTCAACGCACCCACCAGGCTAAAGCGGTCGGTAATTTGCAATGCATTCTCGGCGAAGATTGCCCAGTCCTGGATATCAGTTGGGCTGACGCCTCGCAGTTCGAGTTGTCCATAGACACCAGGAACTGGATTGTAGGGATCTACCGAATCGCCAGGCGCAGGAGGAATGCTGCGTCGAAAACCGCGGCTGCGTACAAAGTCGATATCCAGCAGCTCGGCTCCCACAACGAAGCGGTTTTCCATACCACCTAGTTCGCCATCAACGTTAAGAGTAAAGCGATTCCCCCACTGATCCTGGTCGTGAAATACAAAGAAGTAACCATAGTAACGTTGGATTTCTCCTGCCTGACTGCAAACATCGACTACCTCTGTACAGAAGGCATATCCTTCTGCATTCACCCATTCACGATCGGCGTCAAACTTGTAAAGCGTGTTTTGCAGCGTGATGTTCTCAGAAACTTCCCAGGAATAGTCAGCTCTCAAAAACAGCTGATCCGATTCTGCGAAACCATCTTCAACATTGTAGTTACGGAACCGCATGTCCTCGTCAATCGTCTCACCAGTTGTGGTGGAAATGATATGTGTCATGGGACGCCTTGCGGCTTCTAGCGGGATCAATGGTGTACCAAAATAGCGGCCAACATCATCCTGCAAGTAATCTGCACTAAGTTTTAGTTCCATGTCATCCGCCAGACTCCACACGAAACTACCTGTGACATTGGTTGATTCGGGATCGGTGCGCTCAACAAACCCCTCGGCACCATAGGTGCTCACGTCAAAACGCCAACCCGTTGTGTCAGACAAAGAACCGCCAGCGCCGAATCCAGCCTGGAAAGAATCCCAGCGCCCAGCACTTAGCAGTACATCGTAGGAAGAGTCGGCACCAACGACCGCCGTTCTTGCAACTGTGTTAACCGTACTACCAATCGCGCCAATACCGCTCATAACCGATGCAGGCCCTCGCAATACCTCGACACGTTCAAGATTGAAAGTGTTTTGCGGGCGCATCACCATGCTGCTCGGACCTACCCATAGGCCGTCACGAAGAATTGAAACCTGACCACGGGTAAAGCCGCGCATTGAGAAAGTTGAAGGAGCGGCAGGATGATTGCCGGAAATCACGCCGGGTAAACTTTGTACTGCGTCAGTGAGTTGTTGGTAGCCACGAGAACGCAGCACTTCTTTGTTGATGACCTCGATGGCCGCAGGAGTTTCACGGATAGTCAGTCCGAGCCGGCTTCCTGCACCAGAATCACTATCCAGACCCAGTGATCCCACTGTGTCGCCGATGACAACGATTTCCTCTATGTCCTCAGCCCCATACGAGAGTGGCTGAACAAGAATGGTCAAAACAAGGGAAAACAAAAAGCAACGGGATAAAACTGTGGGTGTACAACGATTCATTTTCTAACTCCTAACGGAATAGGGAGATTTCTTCAGAGGGGGCGAAGCTTGCCAATGGCAGGTTTCATCAATCTGGGGTGAACTTACTCTCTAAGTATTGGTGATCTCTCACTGGAGAGGCAGTCCCAATTGCTGAAAATCCATCTATATATTTGGTTATTATAGAAATGTTATAACATAACAAGAACAATCATGCCATGAAACATTGGGAACTGGATTTTAGGAACGATCAAAGGCGTATGTGCACCTAAAATACTGCTTGTTAACGGTTACTTAACGTCACATAACCAAAGCCCAAGGCATAATCCCCTGTCTGATTGAAGTTCTTGCTAAATGAAGAAACTGAAAAAACTACTCTTCCTCACTCATCGATGGCTGGGCATCTTTATGTGCCTGCTATTTGCGCTGTGGTTCGCCAGCGGCATCGTGATGATGTATGTGGAATACCCCGAGCTCACACGGGAAGAGCAGCTACAAAATCTCCCTGCTCTCGATCTCAACTCCGTGAATCTCTCACCGCTTGAAGTAGCAGCCGGCCTGGGGGCTGTTAATGCCTATTCTTCCTTAAGCCTTTCTTCGGTTTTGGGTCGTCCTGCCTATCAATTCACCTCACCGGGTGGTGCGGGACTGGTAGCGTTTGCTGACACTGGCGAAGCATTCGACGGGCTGGAAAAACAACAGGCTCTGGAAGCTGCAAGATTGTCGGGCTTTGGAGATGGCGCAACTGAGCCTGAACACACGGGGCTGATCGAAGTGGATCAATGGACTGTCACAGCTTCTCTCGATTCTCATCGCCCTTTGCATAGAGTGGCCTTGGGAGATGAAGCAGGTAC
>JAKSCP010000204.1 GCA_022360535.1 Pseudomonadales bacterium
ACCTGGACAATATGCCTGACTTTTCCACTATCGGCGTCAGCCTGTTTCTGGCGATGCCAAGCCCGGTGAACAATTACGATGCGTTTGAACATATGCTCGAAATTGCACAAGGCCTTTGTGAAACTCTTGACGGCGAGCTTAAAGACGATCATCGTAATGTGATGACTGCTCAGACTATTGAGCATTACCGCCAACGAGTAAGAGATTTCGAGTTACGTCAGCTTAAGGCTGCTGGTAGCCGCGGCTAAATCGACTTTCCAATATTCTTCCCATGAATATTCCTGCCAAGGTCAAACAGGAAATCGCTGAGCTTCGTCGTCATCTCGAGTACCACAATCGTTTGTACTACACCCTGGATACACCGGAAATCCCGGATGCGGACTATGATGCGCTATTCGATCGCCTCTTGGAACTCGAAACCAAATATGATGCTGTCACTCCGGATTCTCCCACGCAGCGCGTCGGGGACAAGCCCCTTGACCAGTTTGAGCAGGTTACTCATGAGTTAGCCATGCTGTCGCTGGACAAAGTTTTTGGCGAACAGGATTTGCGAGATTTCGAGACGCGGGTATTGAAGCGCCTGGACAGCGAAGACCGTCTCGAATACAGCTGCGAACCTAAAGTTGATGGGGTTGCTGTAAGCCTCCTGTACCACGATGGTGTTCTACAACGGGCAGCGACGAGAGGGGATGGCATTACCGGCGAAGACATCACTCACAATGTGCGCACGATTAACACGATCCCACTAAAACTGGATGGCAAAAAGCTCAACGGCCGGTTGGAAATACGTGGTGAAATTTTCCTGGGGAAAGACGGCTTCGAACGCCTGAACCGGCGCGCAGAAAAAGAAGGCAGCAAAGTTTTTGTGAATCCCCGCAATACCGCTGCAGGTGCCGTTCGACAATTAGACTCACGCAAAGCCGCCCGTATCCCGTTGCAGATGTACTGTTACAGTGTCGGCATCGTTGATTCCATTCCACTACCTAACAAGCTCAGTGAGGTATTCGATCTGATTGGGTCATGGGGCTTACCCACTAATCCAGATCGCAGTACCGAACAGGGCATCGATGGTTGCCTCAAGTACTGCCTCGGCCTACAGGAAAAGCGCGACGCTCTTGATTACGAGATTGATGGCGCGGTCATTAAAGTCAATGATCTGACGACTCAACAGGAGCTGGGTCAAAACGCACGTACTCCTCGTTGGGCCATGGCCTATAAATTTCCTGCTGAAGAGAAATCAACGACAGTATTGGACGTTGAATTCCAGGTAGGGCGAACAGGCACTATTACGCCTGTTGCAAGACTCGATCCGGTCTTCGTTGGTGGCGTAACCGTCAGCAATACCACCTTGCACAACATGGATGAGATTGAGCGTTTGGGGCTGCGTATCGGCGACACTGTCATAGTACGACGTGCCGGAGATGTCATTCCGAAGGTCGTGAAGGTATTGCGCCCAAAGAAAAACAAGAAAGCGAAAGCCATAAAGCTACCGAAAGCCTGCCCTGCCTGTGGATCCCCAATCGAAAAGGATGGTGATGTGCTCTACAAATGTAGCGCAGGCATCATCTGCCCGGCACAGCGTAAAGAATCCATTAAACACTTCGCTTCTCGAACTGCCCTGGACATCGAAGGCCTGGGTGACAAACTCGTCGAACAACTGGTTGATGAGGAATTGATTAGCAACGTAGACGACATCTTCGCGCTCACGTCGGAGCAATTGATCGAGTTAGAACGTATGGGGCAGAAATCTGCAGATAATCTGGTTGCTGCGATCGAGAAGAGTAAACAAACAACGTTGCCACGATTTCTGTTTGCTCTGGGTATACGAGAAGTAGGCGACGCGACTGCCCAGGCACTAGTGGCTTACTATGGTGATCTGGTGCCAATCATGGATGCTACTGCAGAAGACCATGAGCAAGTACCCGACATTGGTCCTATTGTGGCTCGTCATATCGAGACTTTTTTTTCCAATAAGGAGAATAGGGCTCTCATCGACAAACTGATCAGTCACGGGGTCAACTGGCCGAAAGTCGAGAAGGCAGATACACAAGCCTTGCAGGGACAAACCTGGGTGTTGACGGGCACACTCGAAGCCATGCCCAGGAATGAAGCAAAAGCCTTGCTGGTGGCGCAAGGAGCCAAGGTGGCTGGCAGTGTATCGAAGAATACAGATTGCGTGGTTGCCGGTCCTGGAGCCGGCTCCAAACGCACGAAAGCGGAAGAATTAGGGATAAAAATCATCGATGAGGCGGAATTTTTATCATTTCTTGATAGTCTAAAGTAGCAATAACAACAACGATAAAGAAATGGGGTATCGAGCTATCTGGACAAGATTTCATGCTGAAGAAGTGAGTAAGCAAAGGGATAGTCACAGTGAAATTTCTATTGAAGATAGCCAGTACAACTTTATTCGCCAGCACGCTGATCGCCTGTGCTGCCTCCCAGCCTCGCAACATCGCCAACGTCTGCGAGATTTTTGAGGACCGTCGATCCTGGTATCGCGCAGCCCAGGCGGCTGAGGACCGCTGGGGTATTCCCATCGCCGTCAATATGGCTTTCATTTATCAGGAATCCAGCTTCAAGGCTCGCGCCAAACCGGAGCGCTCCCGCATCCTCTGGGTTATTCCCGGGCCGCGACCATCTTCAGCCTATGGCTATGCCCAGGCATTGGATTCCACCTGGGCTGATTACGAAAGATTGTCGGGGAACCGCAACGCTTCTCGCAGCAATTTCGGTGATGCCATTGATTTTGTCGCCTGGTACAACGCCAATTCCAGGCGCCTGAGCAATATCAACAGCGAGGACGCTCGCAATCTCTACTTCGCTTATCACGAAGGTAATGGCGGTTATCAACGGGGAAGTTACCGGGAGAAAGCCTGGCTACTTGATGCTGCCGATAATGTACAATCCAACGCCGTTCGTTTCGATATGCAGTTAGGAAGCTGCCGCAACGATTTAAACAAGAACTGGTTTCAACGAATACTTTCTTGAGTTCGCACATTATTCTTGTGTGCGTTACCAGTTCGAATTAATTGGGAATAGGGAGAGATAGCACTGCTATGAGCTGGTGGGGAAAAGTCGTTGGCGGCACTTTTGGTTTCATGATGGGTGGGCCCCTGGGGGCTTTGTTGGGAGCCGCTCTGGGTAACTACTTTGATGGCGGTCTCGACAGTATCGCCCTGGATGATTCTCTCGGGCTTGGAGCCACCGAGCGCGTCCAGTCCGTATTTTTCACTTCCGCTTTCACCATCATGGGTTATGTGGCGAAATCCGATGGACGGGTGACACCCGATGAAATCGAGATGGCAGAGCAGGTTATGCAACAGATGCGGCTCTCGCCCCAGCAGCGCAAGGTTGCGATCAATCTATTTGGCGAGGGCAAGAAGGAGGGGTTTCCCGCCCACGATGTACTCGCACAATTCAAGCGAGAGTGTGCCAGACGTCGAAATCTCATCCAAATGTTCCTGGAGATTCAAATAGCCACTGCTTTTGCTGATGGCAAACTGCATAGTCGCGAACAGAGCATTCTTGAGGGCATAGCAAGTGATCTGGGTTACACCCACCGGGAGTTCAATGATCTCCTAAAACGCGTGACCGGCCAGGCTCATTTTGGAGAACAAATTTCGGTACAGGCAAAGCTGAAGGCTGCCTACGAACTTTTGGGAGTTAACCAGTCGGCTGATGACGCAACGGTGAAAAAAGCCTACCGACGTCAAATGAATCAGCACCATCCTGACAAGTTGGTGGCAAAGGGTTTGCCTGAAGAGATGATCGAGCTGGCGACGCAAAAAACCCAGGACATAAAAGCCGCCTATGAGTTAATCAAGGCGCAGCGAAAGTAAGCTTAGCGAAAGGTTTCGTTGATATCAGCCAACACTTCGTCTCCTGGGCAGAGGTCGTGTTCACTTAAGCTGTTAAATGGCTTATCCACGGTATCAATCAGTTCGTGTAAGTCCGATGTGGACTGATTGATGTAGAGTAGACCAGTGGCTATCTTTCCCTGTCTCTTGTGCGCATTGATGTGGTGTAGCGCATTTTCCTTGTCATAAGGATCGTAGTTATTTCCTGTCTTGTGCAAGTGAATAACTGAACCATCGTGCAGGGTAATTTCTTTCTCTTTACCTGCTGCATAGCTGGTAGTGATTTCCTTGCGCATGGGAACATAGTCTATCTGGGACAAGGCAACATGGTTTTCCCAGGTGTTCTTGTAACCATGGGTAGAGAAATCTGTATTATTAAAAGTCACACAGGGTGATACCACATCGATAAAGGCGAAGCCCTTGTGATTCAGGCCAGCCTGGATGAGTGGTACGAGCTGCTGTTTGTCACCGGAGAAGCTCCTGGCCACGAAGCTAGCACCCAGTTCAATAGCCAGGGTGGCCATATCAATATTCTCATAGAGGCTCTCGTCGCCAGATTTGGTTTTTGAGCCAAGGTCAGCGGTTGCAGAGAGTTGGCCCTTGGTAAGCCCGTAGGTGCCATTATTGGCGACGATATAAAGCATATTGATGCGGCGCCGCACGATATGGCAGAACTGCCCCAATCCAATAGACGCACTATCGCCATCCCCTGAAATGCCCACATAGTAGAGTTCTTTATTGCCCAGATTGGCCCCGGTGGCTACGGAGGGCATACGCCCGTGCACGGAATTAAAGCCATGGGCTTTACTAAGAAAGTAAGAAGGAATCTTGGATGAGCAGCCGATGCCGGAAATTTTTGCGACTCGGTGAGGCTCCAATGACATATCCGCTGCGGCTTGAATAATGGCAGCAGAAATGGAGTCATGACCACAACCACCGCAGAGCGTTGTCAGAGTTCCTTCATAGTCCCTGCGTGTTAATCCAAGTTCATTAACTTCGAGCTGGGGGTGTTGGAATTTTGGCTTGTTGATATAACTCATAGCAATTGGCTGGTTTCGAGCCTATTTAATCTAAGCTGGCAGCTCCTCAGGTTCTTTAAGGTCGGGCATAGAGTTCAATACTTCCCTTTCGATATGCTGGGCAGTAATCAATACGCCGTTATAACTTAAGATTGAATGCATTTGTTCTTCGTTGATATTCAGTTCTATTTTCAGCAGGCTCTTTAGCTGCGCGTCTCTGTTCTGATCGATCACGTAAACCAGCTCGTGATTGTTTATGAAATCACTAACACTGCTGTGGAACGGAAAGGATCTAATTCGGAGGCAATCCAGCTTAATGCCTTTCTTGATTAAGCTGTCCAGGGCTTCGTCGATAGCACTGGCTGTCGAGCCCAGGTAAACCAGACCCAATTTATTACCATGATCTTCAATCTCCGGCTGCGGTAGGTAGTTGAGCGAGGTTCGGAATTTTTTGGCAATCCGATCCATGACCTCAGCGTACACATTGCCGTCCTCGGTGTAAGCCGCGTTCGCATCATGGGAACTGCCTCGGGTGAAATAACTGCCTTTGCTTGGATGTGTGCCAGGGTAGGTGCGATATGGAATACCATCATCGTCGTGATCGACGTAGCGGCCGAACTTTTCGATTTCTTCCAGATCCTCTGCCGACAAAACTTTTCCTCTGTCGTAAGTTCTGCCGTCGTCCCACTCTAATGGTTCACAAATCTGTTCGTTCATGCCGATCTCCAGATCGCTCATCACAATCACAGGTGTCTGTAAGCGGTCGGAGAGATCAAAGGCGTCGGCGGCAAATTCGAAACATTCTTTGGCGTCTGAAGGGAAGAGCAAAATCTGCTTGGTGTCACCATGGGATGCATAGGCGCAGGTCAGCAAATCGCCTTGTTGAGTTCTGGTAGGCATTCCAG
>JAKSCP010000316.1 GCA_022360535.1 Pseudomonadales bacterium
ATCTGGACGCATTGGGGTCGCCCGAGTGGTGTGCGAATTCTGGGCGATACTTTGTATGTGGTGGACTCCGAATCCAGAGCAGCCATAGGCCAGTATGGGTATAACCCAGGTTGGCACCGCGGCATCTATGTGGGCACACTTGACGGAAATATCACCGACTTTATTCCTGATCCGAGTCCAAGTGGTGCCACCAGTTTTCCAGAGGGGATAGCGGTAGATGATAACGGCGTGATTTGGGGCGCGTCAGTTGGGGACCAGATAGTTACAAAGTTCATAAGAAATTGATTGCAGGCAGTGAATGAAATTCAAGATCTTCATCACTAACTGAATTTCGACGGATTGGGCCATGGCGGACCGTCCGCTATTTTTATTTGAGCAAAGAGTTTTATTTTTCCACGGAAGAGGATAGTCGTTTGTGGAATGCGCGTCTTCTTCCTTTTTCTTTTACATGCTTGTTCGGAATGACCCAGTAGGTGCATAAAAACAACGCATGCTGGAAGCCAGAGGCTGTGTAGATGAAGACCTCTCAGCCTTTAAAGCGTTTCGAAGTGTCAGTGCGAGGGATAAGGCGATTACGGACACTAGTCAAAATAGTCGAACAGAATAGTCGAACAGATAGTCAGATAGTTTCCTTGGCTTCTTTAGAACAAGTCCTCTCCAGGTAATGCCGCTGCTTGCACTATCCAACTTTCCAGTTGGTCATGGTCGAGCCTATCGTCGTCGTAGATATCAAGGTATCGAACATTTTTCTGCTTTGACGGCTTCGGTGGTGGTGGGCTCAACTGATCCCCGTTCAAAAAAGTGATCTGAACATAGTTTTTGTAACAGTAGAACGCCAGAATCCAACCCTGGTCTTCGATGCCATAGAAAGGGGTATTCCAGCGCACAGCTTTTTGAACATTCGGAACCAGTTTAGTAATAAGTAAATCCAGCTCTCGCCCTATGTCCTGCTTCCACTCAGGCATAGCCTCAATGTAAGCCTTTACGGAGGGATCGCCATCCCCTTTTGGGATATAGGGATTTCCACCAGCATTTCGCCTGGGCTCCGACGGGTCCTGTTCATTTTTCATTTTATTTCCAGCTCAAAGGAAGTGCTGACCTTAGATTAGTAATACGCTTGTGTCTGAACTGCTGTATTCTCACTTCGATCTCATCTCTTCAGACTCCGCCTACTCGTGATGCTAGACCGTATACAATAAAACTGTGATTGAGTCGATAGATAAAGATAGAGGTTGGTCGCAATATGTGACTCCAATAACCGCCCACTAAGCTGGAGCTTCATATAAGAGGGTCAGGATGCGCTTTTGCCTTTTCATACTATCGTTAGTGCTATGCGCAGGGAATTCTGCCGCGCAGGACTGGAGTTCTGTTACAGAATCGAAATATCAGGCTTCAGCGCCTTCCCTCTACAGCAAAATAATTGAGGCTCGCACGCTACTCGATACCTGGCGCGGTAATCCTGAAAATCTTGAAGGCGCCTATAGTCTTTTGGACGAAGTTCTAAGGCAGGATGAAGATTTCGCGCCTGCCTACCTTGAGGCGGCCAGGCTGGTAATGAATGCAGGATATATAAGCAGAAACAACTATCAAGATGGCTCTTTGGAGTCTGCACAACAATACCTCACCCATGCGACGAATTTGGAACCGGAGTATTCAGATGCATTGGTTGTCCTGGGTTTTGTACTTAAGCAAGCTGGACAATTGAGTGACGCCTTATCCGTATTAGACAGGGCAGAGAGAATTGGTACAGAGTCGCCATGGTTGGCACTTAATAAGGCGAATGTGTTACGAGAGCAAAGGGATTTCCAGGAAGCACTCAACCAATACGAACGAGTAGTGGCAAATGGCGTTGTAAACAAAACAACCTATGCAGAAGCGTTGCGAGGAGTGGCAAATACGAACATCTACTTAGGCAAGATTCATGAAGCCAACCTGGGCTATCAGCGGTTATTGGAATTTGAGCCGGAGAGCGCCTGGAATTGGGGAAATTATGCATCCTTCCAGCTTTTTACCATGGGGGATTACAACAACGCGATAGTGACAGCGGAAAAAACGTTGAGGATGATGGATTATCCGGTTGGTAGACGAACGCTGGCTTGCGCGTTAGTGGTTCGCTGGGCGCGACAAAAAGATATTGCCGAAAGCCTGTTGCAAGAACCTGAAGACGATCTTTCCAGGGCGTTACAACTCTATCCAGACTCGCAGGCAATAATCGCAGAGCTCTCCAGAAGCAGATTTACCAGACCAACTGTTGAACCTTTTCAAAACTGGTTAAATCAGAATCTGTCCAACTGAAGCCAAGAACGTGCAGCTGTTATTCTAGAGCCGTTGGTTACGAATCAATCTTTCCATTTACGGTGCCAGGGACATCAATATCAGTTAGTTAAATCCTCCGAGACTCTTTTCGATAGGAATTGATAGGTTCTAAAACCACTTGGTTCTTACAACCCCTTCTACTTTAGTGCCTTATATGGGCGCACATACTTCACCGAACGTCTTCCTTTTCTTTGAAGGCAAACATAATTCCCCTAGTCCTTTTGATTCTTAGTCAATGGGCTTCGAAAGATAACCACCCTGGTTGCTCGTCTACAGTAAGTTTTCTGTAAGGTTTCGAAGCCAATATGCGCGCTCGACTTTTTGTGGACAGAAGATCAGGAATATCTTATATGCGGAAAATACTTGTGAGCGTGGCACTATCATCGATTTTCACTCAAACGATACAAGCTGAAGATCGCTTCCCATCCCTACAATCAGAGGACTTTGAGTGGGGAATTGGCATTGGGGCTCTAATTGAAGATGCGGGTTACCGAAACATCGGTTCTGAAACGAGTGGACAGCCCGTACTCTATCTTGCCAATCAAAACTTTCGATTCTTTGCGAATCAATTCAACTGGAATTTCCTTGCTGACGAGTCATATAGTTTAGGTCTGGAAGTGGAGGGCAGATTCGATGGTTTCGAGCCGGAGGATGACGAATTCTTTACTGGCATGGAAGAACGGGATGATGGAGTCTTCGGCGGGTTGCGAGGTGAATGGAAGCTTCCGGTCGCTAACTTCGTCTTTGAATGGATGCAAGAAGTGTCCGGGGATTCAGACGGTGCCTATGGCTCTTTAAATGCTTATTGGACTGTTGATACCGGCTTTGGTCAGTTAGTGCCAAAGGTCGCCGTGGAGTATTACGATAGGGACTATTCTGACTATTACTTCGGCGTTCGCGCCGACGAAGCCACGTTAGATCGACCTTTGTATGCTCCGGATTCATCGATAGGGTTTGATGTTGGCATCGACTATATACGCACTTTCAATACGAACCATCGCCTGATTGGCAGTATCAAGTACCGGCGTTATGATTCAGAAGTAACAGACAGTCCGTTAATTGAGAACGATGGCTCTCCCCGATTTGTATTTGGCTATTTCTATAACTTTTAAACATGATCCTTAGTGGTTTAACGAGCTCGAAAATTTCAGATTCGCCATGAGACTGTTGCTAGTTGAAGACAATCAGCGACTTGCTGGACTGATTCAACAGGTCGTTGAAAAAGCTGGGCACAAAGCCGATGTGGTTCACAATCGGCAGGCTGCGCTGCACGCGTTTTCCAGCTTTGAGTATGCGCTACTGGTTCTTGATCGAGGTTTGCCTGATGGAGATGGAATCTCGCTATTACGGCAATTGCGAAAGAGGGGAGTTAAGCAACCCTGCTTGATGCTCACCGCACGAGATGCCTTGCGTGATCGTGTAGATGGGCTGGATGCTGGTGCTGATGACTATTTGACCAAGCCTTTTGCAAACGAAGAACTGGTAGCACGCATCAATGCATTGCTGCGTCGCCCCGTTGAATTGTTTGATGAACGTTTGCAGCGCGGAAACGTCTCTATTGAACTCAAGTCCCGTCGAATCGAAGTAGATGGCACGACGCTGGAGTTATCGACGAGCGAATTCGCGGCACTGGAATGCTTGTTGCGCTGTTCTGGTCGTTGTAGCCGTCAGCGCTTGGAAGATGGGATCTACGGAATGGACGTTGCGGTAACTCCGAATGCCCTGGATGTGCTGATGTATCGTTTGCGTAAGCAGCTAACTAAGGCTGGAGCATCCATACGAATTCGGTCGGTTAGAGGTTTTGGCTATGTTCTGGAAGAGCTTTAACGCAAACAAATCCTTACTTGGTTTGTTTTTGGCATACATTGCGAGCGGACTTGGTGTGGGTTTGGTTACTGTTCTCGCTCTGCTGTATTGGGTATTCACTTCAAACACTGAATTTCTGGTGAGAGATGGGTTGTTTGGGCAAGCTGAGGAAATCGCTGCGGCTTTGACTTTCGATGCTTCTGGCCAGCCTCAGTTGGATATTCACGAGCCTATGAATTGGGCCTATGACGCCTATTACACGAACCTGAAGTACCGGATAGTTGGGCCAGACCAAAACCTGCTGTTTACGTCCGATGGTGATTCAGGGCTTTTGCTCCCCGACGGAATAAGCTCCCTGGAAGATGCTCCGAAGTATTACTCCTTGCCGGGGGCAGATGGAGATTTGCATGTAGGGAACTTTGAATTCGACAGAGATGGAACAGAGTTAATTATTCAGACTGCTCGTGGCGACCGTTTCGGTGAACTTGCTGCTGAGGCAATCATGCCAGCAGTGTTTGAAACAGCGAGCATACTGGCCGTTGCTGGATTTCTGATTTTTTTGGTCGCTTTGGGACTCGCGGTTCGTTCTGCTATCCATCGTATACGTAAAGTTTCTGCGGCTGCGGAAGTGATTAACCCCGATAATATGGAAGCGCGTATAGACGGTACTGATGTGCCCATCGAGATTGCGCCGCTTGTCACTGCATTTAACAGTGCGCTCGACCGCATTGCAGATGGACTTCGCGTACAACAACGTTTCATTGCCAATGCGGCTCATGAACTGAAGACACCACTGGCTATCATTCGGGCCCAGGTAGAGTTGTCCCATGACAATGAAAGCCGCGGCCAGCTCTTGAGTGACATCGATGAGATGGCCGACCACGTCAAACAAATGCTCCATCTCTCTCAAGTGCAGGACAATCGCAATTACCATTTTGAACAGGCCGACCTTCGGCTGCTGGCCGAAGAAGTTGTGCGGAGTTTTGCTGGACTACCATTAGCTCAGGACAAAAGATTCGAAATAGCCGGATTGGAGCATCGCGAGTTGCGAGTAGACAGAGCGGCGTCCTTTACAGCCCTGCGCAATTTGGTTGAGAACGCCGTTAAATGCAGTCGTGAGGGAGGGCTGATTACTATCCTGGTTCAATCAGATGGCTTTGTTGTCCAGGACGAAGGTCCGGGAATTGATGAATCACGGTCAAGCCTGCTGTTCGAACGTTTTTGGAGGGCGGATACGTCTACGACTGATGGAACTGGCCTTGGGCTAAGTATAGTTGCTGAAATAGCCCGTGCTCACGGCGGTGCAGTGTCAGCCAGAAATCGAGAAGAGGGCAAAGGTGCTGTTTTTGCTCTGGTGCTTCGAGCGAATGCTGAGTAGGGGTACAACAAATCGTGGAACTTAATCACAGGGTTTGTGTGCACGTGCCCACGTCACTTGAAGTAATTTGGTGGCTTTCTAGTAAACGACCGGCTTGTTGGAAGCGCTTGACCCATACCAAAGCAAGGCTTGCTAGACTGCTTTAGTCCTCACGTTTTTTTCCTATCAAATAATTAGTGATTCTGGAGTCCGGCACAGCGGAATAGATTGATTCAAATTTTTCATTGACCGACCAGTTGGTCTGTGAAATACTTTAACCATTCGGCGATGTCTTCACGATTGAATTCAATGGCTGCCCATCGGAGCCAATGGATTGATATCCGAGGCACATCGCAGGCAAATACAAGTTTCTAGAGTTGAAATATGCACATTCGAAAGCTTCTGGGCATTACTGCCGTAAGCAACGCGCCCATTGGATTGCCAATGCGCCCTTTACCACTACCCCCCGGTATTGCATTGGCAATCTTTTTTATTCTTGGCTTCTACGTCCAAACAGCAGCAGCCAGCAATGATCCGCTGGAACCAATCAATCGTGGCACACACGAGTTTAATCGTGTGGTTGACAGGATATTTATGCGACCACTAGCTCGCGCTTACTCCAGCGTGGCTCCGCCGGTTGTTAAAAAAGCTGTTAGCAATTTCTTTGGCAATTTGAACGATGTAAAAGTTGGATTTAGTCATCTTGCACAGTTGAAACTTGAGAAAGCAGCAATCGACTTTGGTCGGGTGCTGGTCAATTCCACAGTCGGTGTGGGCGGGCTTGTGGATGTCGCAGATTCTGGATTCGGGTTAGCTAAGAATAACCAGGACTTCGGATTGACGCTTGCTCACTATGGCATGGGTTCCGGCCCTTACTTGGTATTACCCTTTCTGGGGCCTTCCACCTTGCGCGATGCCTTTGGTCAGGGAATAGACCTCGCCATAGATCCTTTGCGCACTCTGAATCATGTGCCGACAAGAAACTCCCTAAGCTTAACCAGAGCCTCCGACTTCCGCAGTAAGCTCCTGCATTTCGACGAGTTGATTGTAGGGGACTCCTACCTTTTTCTTAAAGAAGCGTACCTGCAGCAACGGGAGTTTCAAATCGATGGAAACCAAATTAATGAAAACTTATTCGCCAAGAGGTAACAGATTGAATGAAGCGAAATGAAGTAAACCGATCAGAAATAGAAGCAATCATCAACTATGCTACTGATCTCACACCAACCGAAGTTGACGGCTATGTTCAGGAATCAAGGGTATTAGGAAGGGTCGTCTCGATACGAAATGGCAGGACAACCGAGACGCCACCAAGCTTATTCAAGCAAGGATTCGAGTTAGTTAATGCACCAAAAGTATTTGACACCCCTCCAACGGATGAAGCGATTCGCGCGAGTTATCCGACTATCGAGAAAGCGTTGCTGCAACATACAGCGGCGAAAGAGATACTGATTTTCGATCACACCATTAGGAGTTCAATTCCTGGCACAAGCAAAAGGCAGCCTATTCATCTGGCCCATGCGGACTACGCAGAACAGGCAGGGAAGTTAAGGCTTCGTGACCTGGTTCCTGAGGACTATAAGCGTTGGGAAGAAGGCCGCTTTCTTATTGTTAACTTATGGCAATCTATTTCGGGTGTGATTTTGTCCTCGCCTTTAGCTTTTGTAGACATCAATACAGTGTCTGATGATGATTTTGAGGCAGTTAAAGTTATTTACGACAATCGAATCGGTCAAATTGGCTACTATAGATTTAACCCCAGACATGAATGGTATTGGTATCCTTTGCTTAAAAGCAGCGAAGCACTGCTATTCAAAACTTTTGATTCCAGACCTGGTGCCCAGCACTGGTCGTGCCCACATACGTCATTCCAACATAACGCAAGCTCTATTAATGCTAAGCGTTCGAGCGTGGAGTTCAGAATCCTTGTTCTTTTAGCTGAGAACGAATCTGAATGAGTATGCTGCAGCCTTTTGGGTCTGAACTTTGGACAATGGATGGAGATCCAGTTCGTATGTTCGCCATTCCTTTTTCAACGCGAATGACAATAGTCCGATTAGAATCCGGCAATTTATGGGTACATTCGCCAATTCATCCAACTCCTGGTCGTATTGATGCACTTAGAAGCCTGGGTACAGTTAGACATATTGTTGCGCCAAATAGAATACACAGCCTCGGTGTCAGCCCGTTCAAGGAAGGATACCCAAATGCTGAAGTTTGGGTATCCCCAAAATTTCCTGAGGCACATCAGGACATTATAATAGATGCCGTATTCGATTCTGATTCTGTTCCAGAGTGGGCGGATGAAATCGAGCACCATGTATTTCGAGGAAGTTTCTATCTGGATGAAGTCGTCTTTTTCCATAAACTTTCCCGAACTCTCATTGTCACCGACATAATTCAGAAGCATGTTGCCGCAAATGACTCGTTTTTCTGGCGCCAGGTGAAACGATTAGTAGGTGTATTAGGAAAAGAAGGAGGAGTTTCGCTTGATTTAAAGGCTTCTTTTACGAATAGAGAGCTGGCAAGACAAAGTAAGGAAAAAGTACTATCTTGGGATTTTGATCGCTTGGTTATCTCGCATGGTTACTGCGTTGACAAAGATGCGAGATCAATCGTTGAGAAGAGCTTGTCATGGATATGAAGCGGAAGCACAGGTATGAATTCGAGGAAAGAGCAAGCAAGCAAAACTAAGAACAAGCTGATAGACGCGGCACTTTCGATAATCAGGCAGCACGGGTTTCAGGAACTCTCTGCAAACAAGATTGCTGAGGTCGCTGGCGTTAGCAAAGGAGGCATATTCCATCATTTCTCTCAGATTGAGGATCTCTATCTATGCATACTTGATTCTACAATCGAGCAGTTTAGTGAAGATCTCGACCCATCCGGGTATAAGAGCCTGGGAGACTATATCGATTTTGTTTCCGATTATATGATGAAATTTCTGGATGCAAATCCAGAACGTGTTATAGCACTCTACTATTTTATAAGTCAGAGCCAACATAATAGCGAGTATCAGAAACGCTTGGAGATCATGATGGAAGACAGTCTTGAGAGCTGGGGTGAGAAAGTTTCATTCTTTTTCAAGACTCCTCTTACAAAGGCAGACCGGGATTTCTTGATTCGGATCTTGGATATCTATTTCGGAGGATTCTCGACCCACTACCTCATTTTTAAAGACAAACGAAGATATAGAAAAGTATCTAAAGACTTTGGAAGACTTATAACGAGCTATTTAGAGGAGCGCAGTCAGAAGTAACTGTTTTGCATGCCTTTGGCGGGGACGCTTGAATACTGGATGCGAGTTTTGGTTGCGTACTTTCATGTTCGACTCAAATGACGCCGTATTGTGATTGAATATGGATACCGAAGACTCATTGGCATTTTTCTCACTATCAAAATTTTTAGTACTGACACTGGCACTATCAACGCCTTGGTGGCTGCTAAGTCTGGTTTTGAGTTACCCCGGGCTCCCCGATCGGTTGCCAATTACTGATGTGGGTGCAGTCTTTATGCCAGCCCTGGCGGCCATTCTGCTCACACATCGGACCCTCGGTCGGCAAGGAGTATGGGCATTAGTTAGCCGCCTTACAGATTGGGGCCGCCTATATATGAAAGGGTGGCTTGTCTATCTTGTTCTTCCTCTGGTTTTCTATTTGTCTGTATTCGCACTTATGCGGTTTTTAGGATTTCAGTTGCCATCCGGCTGGAATATCGATCTGCAGTTGTTCTTGGTTTTTCTGGTATTTCTAATTGGTGCAATCGGCGAAGAGATCGGCTACACCGCATACGCCGCTGATCCTCTATTGAAGAAGCATCCACCCGTAATAGTTGGTCTTATGCTCGGTATTCCCTGGGCACTCTGGCATTTGCCTTCAATGATTCAGATTGGCCAATCAGTGCTTCTGATAGTGTGGGGGCTCATGGCGACGATCGCCTTTAGAATAATTTATGTTCACCTGTACATGCGTTTGGGTCGAAGTGTATTTTCAATCGTACTATTGCACGCACTTTTTAATACAGGTCGCGTTGCTTTCCCGGGTGGTCGAGATGGTTTCGAGCAGGGTGATGCGGCAGTCGGATATTCGCTAGTGATTCTCGTTGCAATTTTATTGAGCTGGCTCTGGAGAAATCGGAAGTCTAGAGATCACATAATGAGCAACTGACCATTGAGGTCAAAGCGCGCAATGCGGAGAGGGCTGGAGCCAGGGACGGCATTGAATTACCGGCGCGGGGATTTTCAGCGGATACTTTGGTTCACAGGCAATTATTACTGATGTCTTTGAATGAGCTTGTGCCCGGATACTTAACCTAGTTTTCGTCTGGCACGTGCACGGTCAGTACATCAACTGTCGCACCATGAAGCAAACTGTTCGCTGTTGACCCCAACATGATTTTCCATCCCGAATGTCCATGACTGCCAATAACAATTGCGTCAGCACCAATATCGCTCTGATACTCACGGATAGTTGGGGCCGGTGTGCCAATAATTACTTGTTGACGATCTTCAGGGATATTGAAACCTTTAGCAAATTCCTGCATTGAAATTCTCGACCCTTCTAAAACTTTGTTCTGTAAGTCTACCGGATCTATCGCATAAGAATGCATACCCCACACAACTGGTACAGACTCGACAATGTGGACTAAGTGTAATTTTTCAATATCGTTTGCGACAAGCTCTATTGCTCGCTTCATAATTTTTTGTGAGCCTGTTGAGAAGTCCACGGCGACGAGTACTTTTTTGTACATGAATTAACCCTCCGATAGTTTTAGGTTTGATCGTTGCCAGTCATGTAATGATGGCAACCATCCCTTTGCGTCGACAAATGGTCTGAGTTGATCCTGTTTAACAATTGACACTTCAACAGTATCTCCAAACTTCCTTTCCCACGCTCTTTATTTTAGTAGAACCAAAATGCGTATCCTTGACTGGGATCAACGGGGCGAGCCCAGACACTTAAGAGTATTTTGAGAGTGGCAAAGGGCGTTTAAGCCTAAGAATTAAATCTCTGTAAATCTGTCAAGGTAATCTCTCTGCCGGAAACCTCGACTAAATTCTGCTCTTGAAACTGACTAAACAGACGGCTCACAGTTTCAATTGTCAGGTTGAGGCAACCGGCTATATCCTTTCTCGTCATCGGAAGCCTGAATGATATGGGTGACAATCTGATTCTCGCGTACCGCTCAGAGAGGTTGAGGAGAAATGCTTTTAGCTGGTCCGAAGCTGACTTTTGGCCTCTAAGCATTGTCATGGCCTGCTCCTGGACTATCTGCCTGGAGAGCAGTGCGTTAAATCTTTCTCGGACCCCAGGGCTGGATGCCATGACTTTACTTAGAGCCTTGTAGGGAAGTTCGCAGATATGTGTATCTTCCAGTGCAACGATGGACGCTGTATGACGACCATCATGTAAGCCGTCCAGACCGATCATTTCCCCAGGAAAGAAAAAGCTGACAGCGACTTCGTCTCCCCCTGAGTTGTTTATGTAAGATTTAGCAAAACCACTTCTTATAAAGTATATCGAATGGAACTCGTCATCCTGTCGAAATAGATGCTGCCCCTTTCGAAGTCGTTTCGAGTTGCGTACGAATTTTCCCACATCACTCAATCCTGCTGCATCCAACTCCCTGGCAAGGCATAGGTCACTAAGGCGACAATCAGGGCAAGTTGTTTTAGGAACAACCGTCAAATTAGCATCTCGCGCACGGGAATTAAGAGTGCTTGCTATGATAGTCTGATTGACGTTGTTTTGAGATTGACTGACACTAAGAGGCTGATTCATGATTGGCTTCTCCGCAAGGAATTATTCTTAAGAACTGCGTCCTACTGCCAGCCAGTCTAGGAAAACAGCAGTCAGCGCGAAATTGGATATAGTACATAGGCCTATTGTGGAAAATACGTACACCTTGCTGATCGATGCGTAATTTGGCCGATTATTGATGGAAAACCTGGTTAACGATGGCAGATTTACCGCTCTGCTCGATGCGGCAGTGGACGGTATTTTTGTGATTGATAGTAGGGGTATTGTCCAGGTGGCCAATAAGGCTGTGGAGCAATTATTGGGCTATAGCCAGGACGAACTTATCGGGCAGAACATAAAACTCGTCATGCCTTCGCCTTATCGCGAAAACCATGATGCCTATATCAGTGAATATCTACATACCGGCAAGAAGAAGATCATCGGCATAGGCCGCGAAGTCCAAGCGCAACACAAAAATGGCGACATTATCGATATTTTCCTTTCTGTAGGGACATTTGGCAGTGCAGAGACAATCAGGTTTGTAGGCATTGTCAGGGACTTGAGGGACCTCAAACGAAGAGAGGCAGAATTGGCCACTGCACAACATGAAATTCACAACTTGGTGAACCGCCTCGCCCACGCCTCCCGGGTTGGGGTCATGGGTGAGATGGCGGCCAGTATCGCTCACGAGGTAAATCAACCACTGACTGCTATTTCCAACTATGCCCAGGCTGGTACTCGATTACTGAACGCCGACTCCGATCAAACAGAGGAAGTGTTGTCAGCGCTGAGTAAGATCAGTAATCAGGCTATTAGGGCTGGCGAAATAATTCGAGGTTTACGGAGCTGGGTAAGAGATCAGGACGATGATCGGGAACCCTGCAACTGCAATGCTCTTATTACGGAAGTAGTAGAAATCGCAAAAATGGAAGCGCAAAACCATGACGTTCTATTGCAACTAAGTCTGGACCCTGAGCTTCCTGCTGTAATAGGGGACCCTGTCCAGATTCAACAAGTAGCCCTGAATCTCATAAAGAACGCCATTGACGCAATGAGTGAAGGTGAAAGGTCTAGTAAGAATTGGAGTGTTTTCATCAGCACCGAGCGACAGGGAAAGGAACGGATTAAGGTTACAATCAGTGACCATGGTCCAGGAGTTGGTGATGACGTGGCGGACAAACTGTTTCAGCCTTTTTTCACTACGAAGAAAGCAGGGATGGGGATGGGGTTATCTATTTGCCGAACCATTATTCGGTCTCACGGCGGAGAACTTGACTTCACTAACAATGCCGAAGGTGGTGCGAGTTTTTACTTCATCTTGCCAACGGCTGTGGAACAGCTATGACAAATGATACTGCCAAGCAAACAGTCTATATCGTTGATGATGATGAGGCGGTTCGAGATTCGCTGGAAATGCTGATGAAATCAGTCGGGTTGAACGCCAAATCTTTCGAATCTGCGATTGAATTTCTGAGCGATATTGATGTCGATGCGAGCGGTTGCCTTGTGCTAGATATTCGAATGCCTTTGATGAGCGGGCTCGAGCTACAGGATGAGCTGATATCGCGCGGCTCCATACTACCCATTGTTTTCATCTCCGGTCACGGTGACATACCAATGGCGGTAAAAGCAGTCAAAAAGGGAGCCATCGACTTTATTTCCAAGCCCTTCCACGACCAGGAATTACTCGATAGCGTGCAACGTGCACTACGTGAAGGAGATGACCTTAGAGGTTCTCAGATAGCGAAGAAAGAAATAACGGACAATCTCGAGAAACTATCCCCCCGAGAAAAACAGGTTTTAGACCTTATGGTTGATGGGGCGGCTAACAAGGTTATTGCCTCCGAGCTAGAAATCAGTCAGCGAACGGTGGAAGTTCACCGGGCCAGTGTGATGGACAAAATGAATGCGAACTCCCTGGCGCAGCTCGTCAAATTCGTTGCTTCGCTTGGAAATTGAGTCAAAGCCAGGAAGCACTGTCTTTAGCTTTGAATAGATTGACACACATCAACGCTAAGAATTGAGAGCAGGTTAGCCTTCAAAGATGAAGGCCCGGCAGCTAGACCGGGAAGATCGTGAGCCCCTCGTAGATCGGGGTTGTTGTAACACGAAGATTATCTGCCTCATGCATTCAATTTTCATTACTGCCAAAGACGCTAAGCTCCTGGAGTCTCTGAAGCAACTCTTTATCCGGGCGGGTTACAAAGTATCTACATTCAGTCATTCCGGCACTATGCTGAGAGAATTGAAAGAACACGTACCTCAATGCATACTCGCCGAAGCCCACAATTCTATTTCTGCCACAAAAAAACTACTAAAGGACGTGCGCGGGAAGTTGCCTGATGCCCCTGTAATCGTGGTTGAAAGTAACGGCGAAATTTCTCATGCAATGGAAGCCTTACGGGCGGGGGCAACCGACTATATTCAGACGCCTATTGTCGACCGTATTCTGGTAGAAGCAGTGCACGCCGCCATATCGAACCTTAAACTCTAAATCTTCTGTGTAGGTCCAAGAGCGGGAGAGTGAGTACATTCCTTGGCCCTTTAGTTTCCTTATCCTGTTCACGTTCGCCTTTAACTCCAGACAGCCATCTTCCATTGATACGCTGAGGGCTTTAGGTGTGACTCCAGGACATCGACAGTGATCTTGAGTCGTCGCTTGGTCTCATTCACATCGACGGCAGGTAGCCTTCACTTCTATAGAGCCAAGCCAGCACGGCCTGTGAAGAGCGCTTTGACTAGAATCAACACCGACGCTCATGCATCACCACCGTTCAATGCAGGAATATTCCAGTGTGTCGGGGAAGCCAAATCACGTAATGATAGCGACCGGCGAGATCAGTTAGTTGCGTGCAAGAGATGGAGAGCCAAGTGTTGATTTTAGGGGGTTATAGCGAGTCAGGTTAGCTCATGAAACTAAAGAACGACGGACAGTTGATTAGCATCAACGCGCATGCCCAATAATTGTTGAATGATAGTTCTTTTTAGAATCAGCAGGGTTTACAGCGCATGGCGCGAGCTAGCCTTTTAAGATTACTGGTAATCAAGATCGTTCTCGCTGTAGGCATGCTGAGTTTGCTGATGCTGGTATCATCACGGTTGCAAGCTGCAGAAGCGCACCTGGTACGACTCAATGGTGCCATAGGGCCCGCCAGTTCGGACTTTGTAATGCGTGCAATAGACGAAGCAGCGCTAGTGCAAGCGGATCTGGTGATCATTCAACTGGATACTCCTGGTGGGCTTGATGTCTCAATGCGAGACATCATCCGGCACATTCTCGCATCGCCAGTACCGGTAGTGACCTGGGTAGCGCCAAATGGCGCGCGAGCTGCGAGTGCAGGAACTTACATCCTGTATGCCAGTCATTTTGCTGCCATGGCTCCAGCCACTAATGTCGGTTCTTCCACCCCGGTCAGTATAGGTGGCAATCCTTTCCCTTTACCCACAACGCCACAACCGGAAGATGAATCACCCGAAGACAGCGCTGCATCTGCGGGCAATGCGATGGAGCGCAAGGTAATCAACGATGCGGTGGCTTACATAAAAGGGCTGGCTGAATTGCGTGGCCGCAATCAGGAGTGGGCCGAGCTTACTGTTATCGAAGCAGCAAATCTAACTGCTTCCGAAGCTCTTGAGAATAATGTGATCGACCTTGTCGCTGCCGACCTGGAAAGTCTACTGCAACAGCTAAACGGGCGCAGTACAACAATTGAAGGCCAACAAATTACTCTGGATTTGAGCCAATACACCGTCACTACCGTGGAGCCGGACTGGCGCAACGAATTCCTTTCAATGATCACCGATCCTAATGTGGCCTACATATTATTAATGATTGGTATCTATGGATTGATTCTGGAGTTCTACAATCCTGGTCTCGGCTTACCCGGAATTGCTGGTGTGATCTGTTTATTGCTAGGTGCCTATGCATTACAGATGTTGCCAATCAATTATGTCGGTCTTGCTTTAATCGTTGTAGGAATCGGGCTCATGGTAACCGAGGCAATGTCCCCAAGTTTTGGTGTATTCGGTTTGGGTGGAGTAGTGGCCTTCGTCCTGGGATCAGTCATCCTGATGGATACTGAATTAGAGGCGTTTCGAATATCCATTGGAATCATTGCTGCTTTCGCAGTGGCTTCGGCTGGCATTTTTCTATTCGTATTGGGCATGCTGGTACGCGCGCGTCAGCAAAAAGTAGTGAGCGGTATGGAGGCGATGATTGGTGGTCCCGGTATCGCGCTACAAGCTTTCGATCGGTCTGGTCACGTTCGAGCATTCAGCGAAAACTGGAAGGCTGAATCGGATGAGCCAATCGAGGAAGGCGAAGAAGTTCAAATTACAGGCATCAACGGCCTGACCCTAAAAGTCAAAAAGCAGGAGTAAGTCCTATGGAACCATTTACAATTTCTTTGGCCGCAATACTTCTGGCGCTACTCATCAGTGTTTTTCGTATTCTCAGGGAATATGAAAGGGGTGTGATTTTCATGTTGGGCAGGTTCTACAAAGTGAAGGGACCTGGCCTGATCATCGTAATCCCATTCTTACAACAAATGGTAAAAGTCAGTCTAAGAATCATCGTCTGGGACATCCCAACTCAAGATCTAATCACCCGGGACAACGTGTCAGTTAAAGTAAACGCAGTTTTGTATTTTCGAGTCGTAGACCCTGAAAAAGCCATCATTAATGTTGAAGACTTCATGGAAGCTACAGGGCAATTGGCCCAAACCACATTGCGGTCGGTACTGGGCCAACACGAATTAGATGAGTTGTTGGCAGAGCGAGATCGACTTAACGCCGATGTGCAAGAAATACTCGATACACAGACCGATAGTTGGGGCATTAAGGTCTCTAACGTTGAGATTAAACATGTGGATCTGGATGAAAGCATGGTCAGAGCAATCGCGAAACAAGCTGAAGCAGAGCGTGTCCGACGAGCGAAAGTTATTCACGCTGCTGGCGAGTTTGAAGCTTCGGAAAAGCTTGTTGAAGCAGCCGCCCAACTGACTACACAGTCAGAGTCCATGCAATTGCGCTATCTACAAACACTAACGGAAATTGCCGGAGAGAAGAGCTCTACTATAGTTTTTCCCCTACCCATGCAATTAATTGAAAATTTCTCAAAGATGCTGGGAAAACGAGCCAGTGACTAGAAGTTCGTAAAGCCTGGAGTGCGGCATCCTTAAGCTTAGTAGCTTCAAATAAATCCGGGAAACGATTCTCGGTTTGGTGGAGATGGAAGGCGAATCCACTAAGCAGAAATCGTTCGAACGACTACGAGCGAAAGGAAAACAGGCCAACTAACACTGCTCGTCTGTCTCGGCGCGGGATTGGTGTTTGCGAGTAAATGATTGCCTCTGTACCAGAACTCAATTTCGTATTCGGGCTGGGCATATTCCTGCTCGGCATGTCCCAGCTCGAACATGGAATTCGTAGACTCAGCGATTCCCGATTAAGACACTGGCTACGGACCAGCACCGGAACCCCTCTGAGTAGTGTGATCACTGGTACAGTATCTACCGCTTTGCTACAGAGCAGTTCGATGGTCAGCCTACTGGTTTTAGCGTTCGCCAGCGCGGGGCTAATTCCTTTCGTTAACTCTGTAGGCATAATCCTCGGAGCCAACTTGGGGACGACCCTTACAGGGTGGCTGGTCGCCATTTTCGGTTTCAAGCTAAGCCTGGAGGTCATCGCGCTTCCGCTAATGGGTATCTCCGCCTACTTTCTGGCTATCAGCAAACGGGAAGCTCAGCTGCATTCCATCGCTATTGTTGTATTTGGTATTGCACTACTCCTGTTTGGGCTGGACCTAATGAAAAGCGGAATGGAGTCTATTCCAGAGCGATGGAATGTGGATGTCCTCCAAGGGCACTATCTGATTTTCTACCTTCTGTTTGGCATTGGAATTACCTTTCTGGTGCAATCCAGTTCGGCAGTAATGATGATGGCGTTGGCTGCTCTGAATGCTGAGATCATTGGCTTGCCTGAAGCAGTAGCTCTGGTCATTGGCGCTGACTTGGGTACGACCAGTACCACCGCCTTGGGAAGCATCAACGGCAGTTCGATAAAAAGGAAACTTGCCTTCGCCCATTTCAGCTACAACCTTGTAGTGGATGTCGCCGCGTTTGTTTTTCTATTGCCAGTTCTTCCGGCATTGACCAGATTGATTGCACTATCGGACCCGCTTTTTACTCTGGTTGCCTTTCATAGTTTTATGAATGCCGTGGGGCTCATTGTGTTCCTGCCTTTTCTGAGTTTCTTCGCAGGACTAATCGATCAGCTATTCTTGCGCGGCAAAGCGCAGCCAAGCAACTTACTGGATAGAGTTACGCCAGACGTTGTTGATGCTGCGTTGGTAGCGTTGCGAAGCACGGTTGAGCAGATAACTCTGCAGGCGGCGTGTAACAGTCTGAGATTCTTCAATCTGAAACCAGAGCAACTCAAGATTGTTGAAAACAGTAGCAAAGATGTCAGGCTTGGGGTTACTCATCAGGACTTCAGTAAAGGCTATGAAGACCTCAAGAATCAGGAAGGGGAGATAATTGCCTATTCGATAAAGATTCAAAAACAACCTCTAGCGCCGAACGAGATTGATGAGCTGGAAAAGATGCGAGCGATTACGCGGCATGTGGTTTTCAGCAACAAGAGCCTGAAAGATATTCTGCAGGATCTTCAGCAACTTAGGTACAGCACAAGCCCGCTTATGCATGATCTTTATGACATGCATAAGCAATTTCAGAAAAAGACCTATGAGAGTGTGATTGAGCTGTTGCTTGGAGACCACACAAAAGAATTCGTCCTGGAAGAGTTGGTCGACATACAGAAAGCTAATGACGATCATCTAAACAAGGCCAATTTATTCGTACAAGATCAGGTAAGCAAAGAACCATCGGCTGGTGCAGCCGCTTCCATCCAATTTAATACTAACCGGGAAATCAGGCATGCATTAAAAACTCTAATCAAAGCTGTTGAGCTGCTAGTGGACTCCCAGGAACGTTCAAGGCCTGATCATATCCAGCCTGAATTTGTTGGTTTGACCGAGAGTTGAGAATCTCTGGTGGTTGTTTTCGACTGACTGAGGGTCGCAGAAAGGGTTTAATGTCTTCACATGAGTAGGATTAGAGCAATTGAATAGTGGGCATGCGGACTGATTTTGTAATTAAATCAGCAAGCTACAGTGCTGTGGCCAGAGACTGCGAAGAAGTGTGCAATGAAGTGGTCTTCGTGCCTCTTGCTACTACATCCCTTTAATCTAACTCCGCTGGTTAAGTGCCCAAACGAATTCAGAGCGACTTCAAAAGCATGTGCTTTTGATATTGGAGTTGTGAGTAGACTGTTCTGATTCAATTCATCTTAAAACACTTTGGCAGAAGGATCATTTCCCTGTTGCCAAAACAAAGTGGTCAAGACATAAAAGTTTCTTACGTCGCGACCGTACTTCAACTCAGCAAGATTGCGACTTCATAGTGCGCATAACTGATTCCTTTATTGCTTCTTGCACCTTAAGCGCCTCTTTTTTGAATCCCATTATTGCACTCATAGAGAGCAGTTTGTTTAACAACTGAACGTACCAAAACATTTTGGGCAATAACTCAGTTGAATCTTTCCTGAGAAATTTCCGGCTAAACGAGTTCGAGAACCAGAATTCACAAGGCCTTGTAGTTACACCTACATTGTATAGGGGATTTGGTTCCTGGCAGACGCACCAATAAGTCAAACCACAAAAACTATGTGGTCAAAAAAGAGGCAGAGCTAGTTGGCACAGTTTCTGCAAACCCTTAAGCAGAAAGTTTAGTACAGAAATGAAAAGGATCTCGCTTGTATCAACACGGGTGGGGAATCTTTCCAGTTCCAAAACACAAGTCGTCAGTCGAATCCTGACACCAAGAACGATCATCGCGGCCTTCGAAAACCGTCAGTTCATGCACACACCATATTGTTCTAGGAGTGAAGCACCATGTTTATCTCGCAGTCCAGCCCACAATCCGAAACTGCCAGGAAGTTTAGCTTAGCGTCAAAGTCCGCCTTGGCTTTTGCGATTGGGGCGGCAACCAGCATGCCCCAACTTGCCAGCGCGCAATCAGAGTCTGAACCTCAGATTGAATCCATTGTGATTACAGGGTCTCGCATCGCGAGGGATGGCTACGATTCACCTACGCCGATTTCCGTACTTGGACAGGAAGACTTGAATGCAGAAGCTCCCGCCAACGTTGCCGAGTTCGCAATGACCCTGCCTTCTATCCAGGGCAGCACCACATCGTCGACCAGTTCGGGATCACTGAGTTCGGGCAATGCGGGTATCTCTTCACTTAACCTCCGCGGAATGGGCACTACACGCACATTGGTACTCTTCGACGGGCAGCGCAACGTGGTTTCGTCCGCAGCCGGTTTAGTGGACACCAATACCTTTCCGCAATCATTAATTGAACGCGTCGAAGTGTCCTCAGGAGGGGCTTCCGCGGCCTATGGCTCTGACGCCATCGCTGGTGTCGTGAACTTCATACTGGATCGGGATTTCACCGGCTTTAATACGGCGATAGAGCGCGGCGAGGCGGGTGAATACGATGCTGCCGATGAGCGTGTTGAACTGACCGCCGGATTTGATTTTGCTGATGGGCAAGGTCATATGCTGCTGTCCACTGAATATTTCGCCCGCGATGGGGTGCACTACACAGCTCCGGAGTGGGCTCAGACTGGCTACTTCGGTCTGCCGAATCCAGACTACGAACCGGATAACGGCCAACCTTTTTACATTGTTACTAATAACGTTGGTATTTCCAGCTATACCCCAGGCGGTCTGATCGTTGACGGTCCGCTGCGCGGCACCTATTTTGATCAGGGTGGCTCAGTCAATCAGCTCGACTTCGGCCCAATCGGTGGCCAATGGATGATTGGTGGTGACTCGGTGTACAGCACTTCGGCAGCCCTCGGCACCAATTCGTTGCAGGCAGAGGACGAGCGTCAAAGTGTGTTTGGCCGCATTAGCTGGGAGTTTGCACCAAACCTGGAGGTGTATGCCCAGGCAAACTATGCGCGCTATGAAGGCTTCAGCTTTTACATCCGCCCTACTGATCGTAACCGTACGATCTCTATCGACAACGCTTTCCTGCCTCAGGAAATCGTTGATGCTATGACTGCGGAAGGTATCGATTCATTTCGCTTCAGTACCAACAATGCAGATTTTCCGGCATCGGGGACCAACAACATCCGCGAGACCACACGCCTGGTACTCGGTGCGGATGGCTACTTTGATGCTTTTGGATACAACGTGGAATGGGATGGCTATATCCAGGTTGGTATGACTGACACCGATGAACATCAGCAACCGACGTTTGCTTTTGGCCCGCTTGCCGATGCTACCGACGCAGTGGTGGATCCTGCCAGCGGAGAAATCGTCTGTCGCTCGACCCTAACCAATCCAGGCCATGGTTGTGTGCCGTTGAACCGTTTTGGAGTCGGGGTCGCAAGCCAGGAAGGGTTGGACTATGTATTGGGTCGTCCCCGCCGTGAGCAGGAATTGCAGCAGGACGTGGTTGGAGTGAA
>JAKSCP010000246.1 GCA_022360535.1 Pseudomonadales bacterium
GTTTGGCACGCCCGGAGAGATTCGAACTCCCGACCAACTGGTTCGAAGCCAGTTACTCTATCCAGCTGAGCTACGGGCGCGTGATGAAACGAATTATATATGTATCGTGGTTTCGGGTCACATTGAGGAAGGACTTTACTAGGTCCAGCAACAGTTTTTCTCAGACGTTTGAGTCTGGCCAACACGCTGAGACGGTGGGAATAAGCTGAGGGAGTCGGTTCGAAGCCAGTTACTCTATCCAGCTGAGCTACGGGCGCGTAGTGTAGTAATTGTTTCTTATCCTTCGAATAGCTACAGCAAGAGATATTTTAGGACTCAAAGTCTGGCCAGCACTTTATGTCACTGCATGTAAGCAGAGGGAGCTGGCGCGTGGAAAAAGGATTATAGCCGTTAACAAGCGGTGGATCACACGGGAGGGTTACCAATGCCGCTCAGCACACCGATTAGGTACGTACTTGTAGTTTTCCTCAGGGACGTTGCCATCTTGTCCACAGAGCCAACTAACGATGCGGCCATTGGCGACCTGGGGTTCCAATTGCAGTTCCAGTTGGCCGGTGATGCCGAGTGCATCTTCCTTGAATTCGATCTCTATCCGCTGGTCATTATGCCAGTCGACTGTGTCGACGTAGTCGCTGTCATAGGCTTGCTGGAAACCGGCAGCCACGTTGTCCCCGCCCGGTGGTAGCGTGCCGTACCGCTGAAAATAGATAGTGACCGCAGCTCGTGCGGGCCCGGTTGCTACTATGCCCTCGGTTACTCGGGCCTTGACCGCATAGGTTTGATAGGAAGGAATAGCGACACTTGCCAGCACGCCAATGATGGCGACGACTATCAAGAGTTCGATCAATGTGAATCCTGCAGTCTTTCTGGCCACCACGTACTCCAGCCGCGACAAATCACTCTCTGACAAACTAGCACCCTGCCACCACTAATAGCGTGACAGGCTTCAAATTCATTAGCAACAATTTCATGGACTTACGCCGATATAGATATTGTTAACCGCGGCAGTTAAGCTAACGTCTAATAAAAAATAGATAGGCGAATTGGGGAATTCTCATGACAGAAATGACTGCAGGATCGGCAACGCCTGAAGCGCTGTTTAGTGCGCCATCGGCGCGTACGCTGCGCAAAGCGCTGGAGATTGTTGGCTGGCTGGTAATGGCCATGCTGCTTTGGACCGGATTGACGTCGATTTTCGGTCGCGCGGATTTCCTGATGGAAGCCTCTACCGTCGAATACACCGATCCCCTCGAAACCTTTAATGCATTTGACGGTCGCTATGTGCAGTTCTCCTTTGCCACCTGGGCGCACCTTATCCCGGGTTTACTGATTTTCGGTCTGGGTCCACTGCAGTTCAGCCGTTACATACGCAAGAACTACCTCAACTTCCATCGTTGGAGTGGGCGAGTCTGGCTTACCTGCGGCGTCATTTCTGCTTTTTCTGGCGGATTCATTGGCATCTTCTACCCGTTCATGGGGGTCGACGGTCAGGGATTTAATGAATCCATGGCTACTACTTTCTTCGCCGTCTATACCTTGTTCTGCATGTACAAGGCTTACAGCAGCATTCGGGCCAAACAGTTTGGCGCGCACCGGGAATGGATGATTCGCAGCTGGGCTCTGATGCTGGCTATCGCCACCGAGCGAGTCATGCTTGGCATCTTGATGGGCACTACTGGCGTCGGCGTTGAAGTGCTGTTCGGAACAACATTCTGGATGGCCGGCGTTGTCAACATCGTAGCTTCCGAGATCTGGATTAACCTCACCCGCACCCCCGGCAATGGCAATCGTCACTGGAAAGACCTGGACGCAAAAGCCGCGGCTTAATTAGCAACCAGGGATACTCTCATCGACGCTATCGAGACCATCGCCGGAGTCATTCAACTGGCAGTGGCACCGGTGTTTTTGTTGGCCGGCATTGCCGGCATGCTGAACGTACTCTCCGTAAGACTTGGCCGCGTGGTTGATCGCGCGCGCATTGTCGAGACCCACCTTGTCAGCGAACAGCACGAGAATCACAAAGCCACATTGCAATCAGAAATCGAAGGACTATGGAAACGGGTACGCCTGGTGAACTGGTCTTTACGGATGTTTGTCTGCGCCGCCCTACTGGTTTGTCTGGTGATCGTGACTCTGTTTCTCGGAGAACTGCAAGGACTCGACCTTTCAATAGTCATCGCCACACTGTTTATAGGCGCCATGGCGTTTATGATTACCGGGCTCGTGTTGTTCCTGTTCGAAGTTGGCGTGTCAACCAGCAGAATCAGAGCAGGAATCGTCGAAATACTGGAAGAAGAGCCTCCTAATTGAATAGGATGGGCAGTCGGAAGTACCCCCACACCACATGCCACCACAGGTAATAGGTCAGCCTGAATACATACATCGTTAAAAAGTCATAGCGTTTAAAGAGCAATAGCTGACAAATATTGATAACGGCGATATGAACCAGGACAAAGAAATATGCCCAGGTTGGTATGACGTAGTCGTTGGTGACACCAAGCTGAAAGGCGGGCTCTATCAGTGCGGCGAAAGGCAGCCCAAGATAGACCAGTTTCTCCCGATCAATTGATTTCCCGATTTGCCCAAATACCAGTAACAGCAATGCCAATGGCAAAAGATGAAACGCCACTTCCACTATGAACGCAATGGTAGGGTAGAACAGCAAGGACTCGGGGAAGGGAACATTTAAGTCTTCTGGCAATCTCACTCGCACATCCAGCATCCCCATAAGCAGAGCAAGTGCAGTTGCCAGCCCAATAGCCGCGATCAGGCCCTGCTTCCAATTACTTCCTACAATCAGGAAATTCCAGCGCTTCAGCGGATTCGTCAACAACAACCAGCCCAATGCCAGGGAACCTAGTAACACGGCAAGCGGATGCCAGTTCCCGAGAAAGCGTTGGAATGCTGTAGACCCCAAAAGGATTAGCGCCAAAGTAAAACCGCAGAGAAAAATACCAATACTCGCAAATACAAATCGAGCAGGATGAGTTTGAGCTTTTTCCATCTTTGGCGGCGACAAGAGAAAGCCGTGCTGACAAAGTCAGCACGGCAAATAAAAGGGTGAAATCAGATTCTAGTTGAAGATGTTGAGAATACGCGAGTACTTCAGTGCAAATTGCTGTGCATTATCGCGGGTTGGGAACAGGAGATTGTTTTCATCCACTTCGTTGTAGACGATAAACAAGCCAGCGTTGGCAGATTCCAGCAGGGCGAAGCGCAAATTTGTTGAAAGTACATCGTCTCGCTTGTTGTATTGCACCAGGGCTTGAATGGTCATACGCGGAGTGAACGCGTAAGTCATGCGCAAGCGGGCAATATCTACTTCGAAATCACCACCGGGAACAGGCAGATCGATATTACTGTGACTCCAGACAAGTTCACTGGTGAACTTCTCACCTACCCGATAGCGGATCGTGGAATTCAGATTCATCCGATCGCCCCCGAAAAACCCCCCGATAAACGAGCGAAAGTTCACACTAAAGGGTGCACTCTGATTACTCCAGTAAACTAACTGCGCTTCCTCGTGCTCGTATTCGCCGACAGGGACGGTAACTCCCTCCACGATTTCAAACGGCTCGAATACCCCTTCCTGGGTAAAGTTAACGCCAGTATGGATCTCCATACCGCTATTGAATTCCCAGTGATTGTCGACATGCAGAAAACCTGTTTGCTGGTTACCATCGAAATCCCAATAGCCCCGATAACTCATGTGAGGCCGCAGCTCCTGCAGTTGCCCCCAGTTTTGCGGGCGATAGCGATAGAGCCAGTTGGCGGTGTATTTGCGGAAGCCTCTGCGGGCCAGGAAGCCCACCTCGGGATTGAAACTATCGCCTACCTCGCTGTAACCAGCACCCAGCGACCAATCTTCATCGTTGTAACTGAAGGTGGCGCCGCCAGCGGTATCGTCGCTGGTGATCCCGGGAGTATCAGTCTGTGAAACCCAGCCACGAATAACCGTGTAATCACCAATACCCCAACGCCCATCAATGGCGTAAGTGCGGTTAATATCTTCACTGGGGTTGCCACTGATGGACCCATCTCCATCCCGCTCCACGAACATCATGCCAATAGCAGAACGGTTTGGCAGTTCCTGGTTCACACGCACTACTGAAAAATCATTTTGCGGCACCGAACCTTCGATTCCTTCGGTGCGCATCCGTAGCAACCCAATATTCGTGTTGTTGCCAATCTTACCGGTCAGGCGCCCACCAGCCTCGATGGGAAATTGCACGCCCTGATTGATACCAATGCGGCGGCTGAAAAACAGCTCGACTTCACGCGGATTACCAATTGCAAACTGGCCGGCATTTTCCAAAAAGAAGGGGCGTTTTTCAGGAAAGAACAGACTGAATCGGTCAAGGTTAACCTGGATGTCATCGACTTCAACTTGTGCGAAGTCGGTATTCACGGTGGCATCCAGAGTGAGGCTGGGCGTAATTCCCCATTTCACATCGACGCCATATTCTTCCCGTGACTGAGTGGAAGTAAGCTCGCCTCCCCGCTCTGTCAGGCTCAGGGCATAGGGAGTGACCTGCAACAGGCGTTGGCTGGGCACTTCGACACCCTCAATGAATCCCGCCTCCGAGACACGATTGAGATTGAAGTTTCGATCCAGTGGGGCCCAGTAGGACTCTTCATTATAGCGACGAATGTTACGTTGGAAGTTGATGCCCCAGGTTTGGGAATCCCCACTCCCGTAGCGTAGTGCATTGAAAGGAATTTCAAACTCGGCACTCCAACCCAGTTCAGTGATCTGTGCTTCCACTTCCCAGGTCGTGTCCCAATTCAGGTTGAAGCCGCCGGCACCGCTGCCACCACCACCAAAACCACCTTGTCCA
>JAKSCP010000286.1 GCA_022360535.1 Pseudomonadales bacterium
TCTAGATCCTCCAAAACACATAGCGCTAGCATATTAGGCTAAGCCTTGAAGTAACATACACGCGCGCGCATGACGCGCACTGACGTTTACACTATAGAGTAGGCTATAGGAGTGGTATATTTCGGACAGCTAAGAAAAGACGGAAGGTGTTCATCATCAAGACCAAACAGAAGTCCTCCTTTGAGGCATTTACCACCCAACCCGTCGTCATCTTCAACCACTATCATCATGTGATCACCATGAGCATCATCTAGACAGCAGGCGAAGGCGAGGTCAAATGGCTGTTTGCTAGGAGCTGCAGCTGATTTGAAAGGTCTGTATTTCATCTTGGACATGACTGTCTCAAGAGCTTCAATCACTGTTTGTCGAATGCAGGAACAAAGGTATGGCAGTGACTGATTTTGCTTTGCACGTGGATGCTGAAATGCAAATACTTTGATGAATTGAGGTTGAGAGACGAGAGTAACATACAATGCTCCATCGATGCAAAATGTTATTTTGTTCCTTTGCACTTGACCACCATGGAGTTGCCATTTCGGTGAAAAAGAACCTTGACGAGCTATCAAGTGAGCTATGGTGGCACAGAAGATACCAAATGGCACAAACCCACCTTCAAAGCGAACCATGATAGGGGAGGCTAACTGTTGACATCTAGCTAAAGGTGGCTGCTCAAGCTCTTCTTCTGATGCATACTTGAGTATAGCTGGCATGATAAACTTGCGTTCAGACTGACTAGGGTTCGATTCATCTTTCACCTCAGCCATTATATTGAGGTGTTGAAGCACATCCGAGAGTTGTTCGAGAGAAAGATGACTGCTTTGTTGATTTTCTGTCTTATCTTTGATGTGTGATAAACTGAATATACCTTTCTGGAGAAATTCATCCACCTCACTTTGTTGCAGATCTCTATTTCCATATTGAAATTTGTCAATGATCAGTGCACTGATGCAGTCAAAGATGACCTGAGGATTGCAAATGACCGTATCTTTCATCGAGGGAATGCTGGTGTAGTGAAGTAGACTACCAACATCATGGTGAAAGAACCAAAGAGCATCTTGTACAGGTGAGGGCATTTTTAGCTTCTCAGCAATCTCTTCACACTGAGAAAGGCTGGCAACAGGCTTGTTCAGAAGCTGTAGCACAATCTTGAACATAAGCCACGATATCGGGATGGGAATGGCTGGAAAATATCTTTTGATCGTTGATTCAATCTCTTTGCGAATATTCGACATTTCAGGTTCGTCAGTACCGTGCATGTTGTCAACTGTGAAGAAAATTTTTCCATTTGAAGATTTTAGTAATATACCATCCCGATATAGTTGAGTTGCCATCAACTTCTCTTGCAGGGTGGTTTCGATTTGAGAAATCTGGTCATCATTAACTTTATCTTTGTATGTTGCAAAAAGAAAAGCACTACTTGATGCTTGCGGCCTAGAGGCAGATTCTGGCATTGTTGAATGGCAGCTATAACAGGATATGCTTGCTAAGCATTGGTACAGGACATCTTCAATGCAGTATGACGTTTCAAGTGTGATTTCAGCTTCACTTTCAGCGGAGTGGAACCGCACAGGGTAGTGCTTTCTTAGCTCCTGGTCAAGCCGAAAGAAGAGAAAATACAGAGCCGGACTGATAGTGAGGGCCGGGAGCATCTCTAAGAATGATGGTTGACCACCAACATCCATCATGTTGATCATGATCAGTTCTTCAAGTAATCGTTTGAGATCTTCTGGGCTGTCGGACTGAAGAATGGTTGTGAGTCTATCAAAAGCATCCTTGACCTCCACCTCTTCGGTATTCGTCAATACACCAGCTGTACTTTCATTTTCACTCTTATCTTCTACTTTTTGCAATGTACTATTGATTGCAGATTTAGAGACACCTGATGAAGTAACTGCTTGGGCTGGACTTAGGCTCTCGGTTGTTTTCGAATGATTTGCTTCTGGGCTGCGCCACCTACCCGGGAAACCGAAATACCCGGATTCATTGCCGGCCGGATCCCGGAATTGAACAGGTCCGTTTCCAGGAAGATCTGGCCATCGGTAATGGAGATTACGTTGGTGGGAACGAAGGCCGAGACGTCGCCGGCCTGGGTCTCGATGACCGGCAGGGCCGTCAGTGATCCGGTCTTGCCCTTCACCTCACCATTGGTGAATTGCTCTACGTAGTTAGCGTTCACTCTCGCTGCACGCTCCAGAAGACGCGAGTGCAGGTAGAAGACATCGCCAGGATAGGCTTCCCGGCCAGGGGGCCTGCGCAGCAGCAATGAGATCTGACGATAGGCCCAGGCCTGCTTGGTCAGATCGTCATAAATAATCAGAGCATCCTGCCCGCGGTCACGATAGTACTCGCCCATGGTGCAGCCAGAATAAGGTGCGATGAATTGCATCGCGGCAGGATCTGAAGCTGACGCTGAGACCACCACGGTGTATTCCATGGCGCCGTGCTCTTCCAGCTTCTGAACCACGTTAGCAATAGAAGAAGCCTTTTGACCAACAGCAACATAGACGCATTTAACGTCTTTGCCTTTCTGGTTAATGATGGTGTCGATGGCAACCGCGGTCTTACCAACCTCACGGTCTCCAATAATCAGCTCGCGCTGACCTCGACCAATCGGCGTCATGGCGTCGATCGACTTGAGTCCGGTTTGTACTGGTTGGGATACAGACTGTCTGGCGATTACCCCGGGAGCAACCTTTTCAATGGCATCGGTGGCTTTTGCTTCTATAGGGCCTTTGCCATCAATTGGTCGACCCAGCGCATCAACGACTCGGCCTTCCAGTTCCGGACCAATGGGTACTTCCAAAATACGGCCGGTACATTTACAGCTCTGGCCTTCTTTCAAACCCAGGTAGTCACCAAGGACTACAGCACCGACAGAGTCGCGCTCGAGGTTCAATGCCATTCCGTAGAGGCCACCTTCGAACTCGATCATCTCACCGTACATCACATCGGCCAGGCCATGAATGCGGATAATACCGTCGGATACGCTGACGATCGTGCCTTCATTCTTCGCCTGCACAGACACATCGAGATTGTCGATGCGCTGTTTAATAATTTCACTGATTTCAGATGGATTCAGTTGTTGCATCTTTGTTTCCTATTCTCCCGCCAATCAGGGTTCATGCCTGACCAGATCAGGAATTCAATGATTCAGCTAGTTTGGTTAGCTTGCCGCGCACAGAACTATCAATCACTGTGTCGCCCGCTCGGATTACCGCGCCTCCGATGAGGTCGGCATCGACGTTTGTTGCCAAGTTGATTTCCCGTTGCAAACGAGACTTGAGAGCTTGCGCCAGCTTGTCGGAGACATCTGAACTGATTTCGAAAGCTGTCGTTATCTCAACATCAACAGATTTTTCCTGAATGGCTTTCAGGTTTTCAAACAACGCAGAAACTTCGGGCAGCAACTCCAGGCGCTTGTTTTCAGCTAACAAGCGAACAAAGTTTTGCCCCTTACTGTCCAACTCTTCGCTGCACACCTCAATAAACGACGTGGCAACTTGCTCAGTAGAGAGTTCCGGGTTGATTAACAATGTGCGAACAGCATCTTGCGAAGTAACCGCGGCAGCGACTCCCAGCATCTTTGACCAGTTGTCGAGAGCACTGTCTTCAAGAGCAACTTCAAAGGCTGCTTTCGCGTAAGGGCGTGCTAGTGTAATTAGTTCTGCCATTGGACTCTTCGTATACCTGCTTGTTTACCTGCCCGCTTACAGTTCCGAGGCCAGTTTGTTGAGCATGTCTTCGTTTGCAGCTTGATCCACGGAGCCTTCAAGAATTTTCTGAGCGCCGGCGATCGCAATTTCAGACACCTTGCTTCTCAATTCTTCTTTAGCTCGATTCACTTCCTGCTCAATTTCAGCCTGTGCTCCAGCAATAATGCGCTGGCCTTCTTCACGAGCCTGCTCTTTTGCTTCATCAACAATTTGAGCGGCGCGCTTATTGGCCTGATCAATGATCGCTGCTGCTTCAGTCTTGGCTTCTTTCAATTGCTCTGTAGATTTAGCCTGAGCAAGTTCCAGGTCTTTTTCTGCCCTGGCTGCTGCTTCAAGCCCATCGGCAATCTTCTTCTTTCTTTCTTCCATGATCGCCATGAAAGGTGGCCACACATACTTGGTGCAGAACCACAGAAAGAATGCCATTGCGACCATTTGGCCGAGGAAAGTTGCATTAATATTCACGGTATCACTCCCGCTTTAAGGATTCTCTTTATCCGCCGAGAGCCGCAGTAAAAGGGTTGGCAAAGGTAAACCACATACCGATACCAATACCGATCATTGTTACCGCGTCGATAAGACCCGCAACCAGGAACATAGAGCCCTGTAGTTTCGGTGCCAATTCTGGCTGACGCGCAGATCCTTCCAGGAACTTACCGCCCAGGATGCCGAAGCCAATTGCCGTGCCTGCAGCGCCCAAGCCCAGTACCAGCAATACGCCAAGTACTGTGTTCGCCAATATCATTTCCATCTTTTCCTCCAGGTTTTCTTCAGTTCAGATGTAGTTCAAGAAATTTTTGTAAATTTAGTGGTGTGTTTCATGTGCTGCATTGAGATAAACAATTGTCAGCATCATGAATACGAAAGCTTGTAGTGGGATAACCAGCAAGTGGAATGCCGCCCATGCGAAATGCGCTGGTAGTTGCCATAAACCTAACATTGAGGCTATTAAAAGAAACAGCAACTCGCCTGCATAAAGATTGCCGAACAACCGTAGCCCTAAAGAAATAGGTTTTGCGAACAGTGTAGGCACTTCGATAATTAAATTGAATGGCATCATCCATTTGCCAAAAGGGTGGAAGGCAAGTTCGCCCAGGAATCCACCGAGTCCCTTATTCTTGATGCTGTAATAGATAATCATCAAGAACACCATTGTCGACATACCCATAGTGATGTTTGGATCAGTAGTGGGCACGACTTTAAATGGTGAGTTTTCTATATGAAAAACGGTATGCAATAGAGGCTCAAAGCCAAAAGTAGTAAGCAGATCGACTGGTACCAGATCCATGGTGTTCATTAACAGGATCCAGAAGAAAAGCAGTAGACACAATGGGCCTATTAGCTCGTTTTTATAATTGAATCCTTCGCTCACTCGAGCATCCACGAATTCAACCACTGCTTCCACAAAGTTTTGTATACCCGATGGGTTGTCGATGGACGCCTTAAGCGCAACTCGACGAAAGAACCAAAGGAATCCTGTACCCAAAAACAATGACCAGCCCATGGTGTCGACATTAATAGCCCAAAAACCCATTTCGGCTGCTTCTTCTGGCGTATGTGCAAACCCCCAGTGGCCATCGATACGGCCAAAGGTGAAAAAGGAAAGGTGATGTGTGATGTATTCTTGAACTGTTAGTTCAGCTGCGGAATGGGCTGCTTCGGCCATTGAATCTGTTTACACCCTCTTTCGGATACAACTCGTGAGTTGTCTTGTTTCTATATAATGACTAACCAGGCTTTCTGGTTCATTCTAGTTAGTCTGGTTCGGTCGTGGCGTATAATTAATAAACGCCGAGACCATTACGCCAATGAAGTGGACTGCAATGAATCCAAGTATCAGCGCAAGTTCATGCAAATTCGTAATCAGAGTAAAACTCAGTGCAAACAGCACCAAGGTAATGCCAATCTTGCCGAGCTCCCCTCTTATAAAACTCTTCACAACTCTGTCTGCATTGCGTGCTCCCTGATACTTGAAAGCTTGCAAGGCGAAGTAGCTGTTCGGCAATGCGCTAATGAGCCCACCCACCACAATCGAATAGGCTGCGATGGTACCTGACAATAACAGAGAGGCAGCGGCAATAAAGGCTGTCGCTAACAACTGAGCGACGATCACTTTATAGACTGGCGGGGTTCTAAGATTAGTCACAAATCAGACTTTGTTACCTGACTCACTGGTCAAGTGGTTCGATTAAAAATCACTACAAGTCGATTAAGACCGTTCCCCAACGACACCTAAAACAAACACCTGTTGTTGCATTGGTGGTCACCAAAAAAGCAGGCGCATTATAGGGGCTTTGGGGGGGTATCGCAACTACGTCAGACTATCAAAATAGGCTGAAAATACAGGGCTTTCGGGGGGATTACCGGAGATTGGAAGACTGCAGAAAACAGTCCGTTCAAAAGCCTGAATTTTGCTAGTTGATATGGGAAAGAATGCCGTCGAGTTCGTCCAGGCTATTGTATTTCACCACCAGTTTTCCCTTCCCCTTGGCGGTGTGTTGAATCATGACTTTGGCGCCAAGTTTTTCTGCCAGGTTTTCTTCCAGATTTTTGATGTCTGGGTCAATAACCTTGCTTTGCTTGTTGGCGCTGGGCCCGGCAACCAGCCGGCGAACCAGTGCTTCGGTCTGACGAACAGAGAGCCCGCGGCCTACTACCGTACGCGCTGTTTCGGGTTGTTGTAGATCCGGAAGCGAGAGTAGTGCTCTGGCATGCCCCATCTCCAGATCACCATGCTCTAGCATCCGACGGACATCGACATGCAATCCAATGAGACGCATCAGGTTCGTAACAGTGACACGAGATTTGCCAACAGCATCGGCAACTTCTTGCTGGGTCAATTCGAATTCATCCTGCAAGCGCTTTAATGCCATCGCTTCTTCAATGGGATTCAGATTCTCCCTTTGGATGTTCTCGATAAGCGACATGGCAATGGCCGCTTCATCACCAACAGGTTTAACGATTGCGGGTATGGTATCCAGCCCAGCCATCTGGGTTGCCCGCCAACGACGCTCGCCAGCAATGATTTCGAATTTTTCCGAAGAGATTGGGCGGACAACGATAGGTTGCATAACGCCCTGGGTCTTGATGGAAGCCGCCAGTTCTTCCAGCGCTTCCTGGTGCATATCAGTTCGGGGCTGGTATTTGCCCCGCTGAATGAGGTCGATGGGAATATTCTTCAGATCACCATCTTTGGCTTCGGCAGCAGGGTTTTCACCCCCATCCGGGTCTTTGGGTTTTCCCCCCAGCAGGCTCGCCATAGTCTGGGTACTACCAGTAGATAGTAGAGCGTCCAGTCCTTTCCCTAGTTTCTTATTATCACTCATGTTAGTTAGTGCTTATTAACCCCAAAAGGGTTTGGTACTGGGTGATTATTAGCTTAGAGCTGTTGCTGCCTCGTCGTGGCGCCTTAGCATTTCACCGGCAAGGGCCAAATACGCTATCGCTCCTCGCGATTGCCGATCGTATTTTATGACCGGTTTTCCGTAGCTGGGAGCTTCTGCCAATCGCACATTGCGCGGCACTACGGTTCGATAGACTGCATCCCCAAAATAATTGAACAGTTGGCCATTCACCTCGGAGGTGAGCTTGTTGCGGGGGTCATACATTGTGCGCAAAATTCCCTCGATCTTCAGATCGGGATTGATGCGCTCCTGAATTGCACGAATGGTATCCATCAGCGCGGAGAGACCTTCCAGTGCGTAGTATTCGCACTGCATGGGTATCACCACTCCATCTGCTGCTACCAGTGCATTGATGGTCAACATGTTCAAAGATGGGGGGCAGTCGATGACAATGAAATCGTATTTGTCTCGAAGAGACTCCACGATCATCCTTAATCTGATTTCACGGTTCTCAACGTTCATCAGCTCTACTTCGGCCGCGACTAGATCACCATTGGACGGAAGAAGGTCGTAGTCCGTGTCTTCAGGTCGAACCAACACAGCATCAACTTCAGCTCTGTCGGTGAGCAATTCGTAGACGGAAAGATCCAGGGCTGACTTATCCACACCAGACCCCATGGTGGCATTACCCTGGGGATCCATGTCGATTAGCAGCACATTCTTGCGGGTGACGGTGAGCGACGCAGCAAGATTCACTGAGGTAGTAGTTTTGCCAACACCACCCTTCTGATTAGCGATTGCTAAGATTTTTCCCACTGCTTTCTTCCTGTTGCTTGCCCAATTCTTACCAGCGTTTTCGCCCAGCTGACAGTCTTGCTTACACTGCCCACTCGACTTGGATCAAATGTCTCTCCGCATTATCTCCAGGTATGGCGAGTTTCTCGATATTGGTGATTTTATAGTCAGATGTCAGTGCCTCGAGTTCCAACTCTGGACACCGGCCCTTCATCGCCAACAATCGACTTCCTTCAGCCAGAATTGAGGCGGTTTTCTCCACCATATCTGGCAACGAAGAAAAGGCTCGACATGTCACGATATCAATTTGCCGATTACTTTGATAGTGCTCTATTCGACAATTTTCGACACTGACATTGTCCAGTTCCAGGGCCAATTTTACCTGAAAAAGAAAGCGGGTTTTCTTGCCATTGCTATCGAGCAACACGAAGTCCGTGTCCGGGTGAACAATGGCTAAGGGTATGCCTGGAAACCCCGCGCCGGTTCCAACGTCGAGCACACAGTTTGCTGTAATGTATGGGCTAATACTAAGACTATCAAAGATATGCCTGGTCAGAATCACTTCTGTCGCACTGTCTGCAATCAGGTTGTAGCTCGCATTCCACTTTTGCAGCAAAAGAACAAACTTCTCTAGTTTTTCAATCTGTTCGCTGTTGTAATTCGGTGTGAGTGCTTGCAGACCCTGCTCTATTTTTTGGCGCAGCTGATCGGTCACAGCGGTAAGTTCAAGACTAACTTGCTTTGCGGTTCTCTTGGCTGTGTTGCTTCTTAAGATAAATTAACAGCAAAGAGATGGCAGCCGGGGTCATGCCAGGTATGCGGGAAGCACGACCAATATTTTCTGGTCGAGCGGCGATAAGTTTCTGCTTGAGTTCATTGGACAGTCCCTGCATTTGCTCATAATCGAGCGTTGCGGGTAACTGGGTGTCTTCTTGTTTTTTAAGGCGCTCTATTTCTTCGTGTTGCCGATCAATGTAACCCTGATACTTGATTTGGATCTCAGCCTGTTGCCTTGCCTGCGTTCGTATCCTCGCATCCAGATCCTCACGTTCACAGGAGACAGTTAGATGGCTGGTATTATTAGCATCTACTGATTCTGCCTCTAATGATCGCAGCAGGTCGTTATAGCGCAGTTTGGGCCGCGCCAATAAATCTGCCAGGCTGTAATCCCGAGCGATTGGTTTTTCCAGCAGGGGATTGATGCGTGCAGCTTCGTCTGTTCCTGGTTGGATCCATTTCGAGCGTAACCATTGCAATTCTGTTTCAATCTTTTCTCTTTTACTGTTGAAGAATTTCCATCTTTCTTCATCGATGAGTCCTAACTCTCTTCCCTTTTCAGTCAGGCGCAGATCAGCATTGTCTTCTCTGAGCGTTAATCGATACTCCGCTCTGCTGGTAAACATACGATAGGGCTCATTGGTGCCAAGGGTAA
>JAKSCP010000248.1 GCA_022360535.1 Pseudomonadales bacterium
AGAATTTCGTTGAGGCACGTTTTGTGCCGCTCGCTGAGTCATTCGGATTGACCGATTATTCGGTAAGACTGTGGGCTCAGAACATCGCCGATATTTACTACCAATCCACAGTGGGTCTGGATGAGCCGACAGGTAATCCTTTCTATCTATTTGCCTATGCAGCGGTCGCAGTCTTTATTCTGTTAGTCGCGTGCATCAACTACGTGAATCTGGCGACCTCACAGTTCATAAGTCGGGGGAAAGAAGTAGGGATTCGCAAAACCATGGGCGCTGCCCGGTTGCAGCTTATGTCACAATTCCTGGGAGAAGCTATTATCTATGTGTTTTTTTCCTGCTTCATCGCTTACCTAGCAGCCGCGGTGTTTCTCGAGTACGGGCTGTTTGAGAGTTTGTTCAACAACGCCATGAGTTGGCAGGTATTGCTTCAGGCTGATGTCTTGCTGGCGTTGGCTTCTTTGAGTCTGTTGGTTGGGCTGGTGGCAGGAATCTATCCGGCATTTTATCTGGCCTCGATTTCTCCCAAGGCAGCGCTTCACTCCACCCGTGCTGGTACCGGTATGCAGAGCGGACTGCTCCGTCAGTTTTTGGTCCTGCTGCAGTTCACTGTTGCCATTGCAATTGTAGCGAGCACACTGATCATGGCCGCTCAATTGCGTCATCTGTCTGGCTTGTCGCTTGGATACGCTAAAGAAAATCGTCTGTTAGTCAATATTCGTGGTGCAGATACCATCGAAGCGTTCCCGGCCCTACGCAATGAGTTATTAGCGCTGCCGAATGTTAACGACGTTTCGATGACCTCAAGTCTGCCAGGCTCTGACCTTGGGTTTTACGGGCTTAATGTAGAAACGGAAGCAGGAAACTTTGAAGTTCGATCCGCTTCATTAATGGAAGTGGGAAATAATTTCGTTGAAGTCCTGGACATGAACCTTATCCAGGGACGCAGTCTCATCGATGTTTCACCCGCCGGCGCTGGTCAGAACCTTCTTGTTAACGAGGTATTTGTAGAACAGATGCAATGGCAATCACCGATAGGAAAACAGATTTCCGGTTTCCAGGAAGGAACAGTGGTAGGTGTAGTCGCAGACTTTAATCTCGAATCCCTGCATCAACCCATAGGACCAGTGATTCTCCGTTACGATTCGGCAGATTTTGACTCTGCTTCCACGGAGGAGCGCGCCAGTGCCAGTCGAACCCTGGTTATCCATCTGACAGACAACTCCATTGATGCGGTGGAGAATGTTGGTGCCATCGTTGCTGGATTTGATCCTGTCCATCCTTTTGAATTCGAGTTCCTGGCTGATCGGCTGGACCAACTTTATGCCTCAGAACAAAATATCACCCGACTTACCGCTATCTTCGCTGGGATCTGCTTGCTGATTTGTTGTCTTGGTTTGTTCGGGCTCGCCGCATTTAACGCGGAACAACGGACCAAGGAGTTTGGAATCCGTAAAGTGTTGGGCGCAACAGGATTGCAACTATTCTGGTTGTTGGTTCGCAATATCTTCCTGCTGGTTGGTGCTTCTTCAGCGATTGCTGCTGTCATTACCTGGCTGGCGATGAGTCGTTGGCTGCAGTCCTTTGCCTACGTCGATGGATTCAATTCATTGCCAATAATGGTTTCAATCTTTCTTGTGTTAGTAGTCGCCGTCGCTACTGTCGCGCTGCAATCCGCCAAAACGGTCAGGTCTAACCCGGTCGAAGCGCTAAGGTACGAGTAAGGGCTTGCCAGCAAGGCTTGGTGTAAGATCACCAAACGATAAATGCAGATTTCTTGTAGGAAATATCCTACACTTGCGCAGATAAAAAGTTTAATACTGCTATTAGTCTGCAATGCCTTCATCGCCAGCTTTCGTTAGTTTCGTGGGAGCCCGCAAAGGAGCGACCGGTTCGCGAGACGACCTTAAATCCAGTCCACCTGTTCCCAAAGCCTGGGTCAGGCCAACTCTGGTTGATGATGCGGTGGCTCGACTCAAAGTCCAGCAGCAAGAACATACCCGTCTCGATTTAGCCGCCGTCCTTCATAACTATCTGTTCGATGCCAAGAACGAACGTTATCGGGTCGTGTGGTCCAAAAACATGATCACGGCAGCCGGTGTGTCATCGATTCAGGGCAAAGGCGGTACTTCGGAATTAGTACTGCACCTCCGTGATGGTGATGAAGAACGCAGAGAGAGAAAGCGCTGGATGCGTCAGGTTCTGGAGAGCCTCTATAAGAAAGGTGGGCGGGTAAAAGAAGCAGTAGAAGATTTTATTTATCTCACGTTGGTGCACGAGGCCAGTGAGATACAGCAGCGCAAAGCAGCCGAGACATTGGCTCCGGATATCAAAGCAGAAATTCGGGCAGAGATTGAAGAGGCCAGAGCTTACTTTTCTCTACCAGAAGAGAGAAGAAAAGTACTGCTGCAACTGTATCAATTGCTGGATGAAACAGATGACCCCCGTTTAAAAGTCTTCAGCAAAGAACTGGAGTTATTTGAAAGCATCGGCGAAGAAAATCTGGGCACTATCGATGGGCTGCTTGCGATGATCGAATTCGTCGTAGGTACACCAGACTACGCCCGCGAAGCAAACCTCTATCACGACGAACGCACGCGTTTACAGCTAGCTCGCAGCCTGTTCGTTGATATCCTCCATGACTTCGCTGGTGCCAGCAGAGCGGACAAGTGGGTAAGAAAGATCGAACATGCCAACGCTTTTGGCGGTGAACCAGTTGTATTCAACTATAACGAACGCGCAAGTTCGCTAAGCAAGGAGGCCGAAGGAGTTTTGAGTTCCGCCGCGAGAGTGTTGGCGACGTTAAAAGTAGGTGATGCCGAACAACAGAATGTGCCAGGGACCAAGCAGAAGAAACGAGCCATCGATAGTTTCAATAAAAAGATCCATCAATTGGACCCCATCAAGGCGCAATTGGAATTCAACGAGGTCTTGAGTGTTCCGGACGAACTAAGAGCAGCTCTCGAAGACAACACGCTAAATCGTCATTTCTCTTACATGGATGATGTTGGTATTTATCATTCGCTTAATCTCTCGCGGTTGGATCTTCGAGGAATAAACCTCAACTCGGGTGAAGATGAACGCAGCAAGTCCGACATTGAACGTGCCGTGAATTTTCATAAAGATGCCCGTACCGATTTAAGAGGCGCTCATATCGTTGGAAGTGATGTTTCGGGGCGCGCAAACTTCAGCTCGGCGCAAATGGACTTTGTAATTGCTTGTTACTCAAACCTGAGTGAAGTGATTTTCACCCGCACCAAGGCCATCGGCATGGTGTTTTACGGCGCCAACGCCAATGAGGGTCAGTTTGAACGAGCACGCATGACTGCCGTGGATGCCAGAGGTATGAGCGCAAGCTTTGCCCGCATCCAGATGAAAGAGACTGACATTAATGG
>JAKSCP010000143.1 GCA_022360535.1 Pseudomonadales bacterium
TGAGGTATGAATAGGAGCTAGTTCATGTTTAGAAACTATTTCGTGACAGCCTGCAATAACCTTTTTAAGAACAAGCTCTATACCATCATTAATATAGTTGGATTGGCTATTGGGCTAGCGGCTTGCATCCTAATTACTTTGTATGTCCAAGATGAGACGTCTTACGATAAACACTGGCAAAACGCCGATCGCATTTATCGCCTGAACAAGACCATAGAATTTACAGAAGGAACTCTTGAGAAGGGCATTCGTTCTTCCCTCCTGGCGCTGCCTGCTTTGAAGAGCTACTTCTCTGAAGAGATTGAGTATGGTTCCCGATTATTGCAATTTCCGGGATCTTCTTTCCAGATAGGGGATGAAACGTATGAAGGATTTCATGCTTTTGTAGATAGTGAATTCACAGAAATGTTTCCATTGGAGGTAACTTCCGGAAGCCTCGAGACTACTTTGGCAGACCCTGGCAGCATTGCTTTAAGCGAAGAAACAGCAATCCGTCTTTATGGCAATACTAATCCTGTCGGAGAAATATTGACGCTGGATTTCTTTGGCTTGGCAAGAGATTTTCAAGTCACAGCGATTTATCGTGAGTCAGAGGAAAACACAATCTTCGAATTGCCGTCCATTAGCATGATAGATCATGACAGGTATGTTGCACTCGGCATGGCGGCGTGGCAGTCACAGATGGTACAGACCATCGTCCAACTCAGTCCCCAGACGTCTTTCGAACAATTTGACTCCCTGGTTCCGAAATTCATCGACGATAATGTAGATATCACCGCTATGATGGCAGGTCCTGCTGTTAGGCCTAGCGATAGGGTGAGCTACGAATTTCAGAACGTTAGCGACATTCATTTAAATTCGCCGTTTGATAACTCTCGAGCCAATGGCAGTAGTACTTTAGTAATCGCTTTTACAATAATTGCAGTTCTGGTGCTGCTCATTGGCAACATCAATTTCATGATCCTGACTACTGCCAAAGCAACCCAGCGTGCGCGGGAAGTAGCAATGCGTAAGGCTTTGGGCGCTCGTCGCGGGCAATTGATTACCCAGTTTCTAGGTGAGTCGCTTATCGTTGTGATGTTGTCGATGTTTTTAGCCTTGGTGACAGTTGAATTGTTGCTGCCAGTTTTCGAATCCTTCGTGGGGAAAAGTCTCCAAGTCTCCTACTCGGCACCCGAGACCTATCTTTCACTGCTGGCACTGTTAATAGTCACCGGCATAACAGGTGGATTGTATCCTGCGTTAGTTCTCTCGCACTTTCGCCCAGCAAGTATATTGAAAACCAATCAAACTACTGATGGTAATGGTTCAGTTGCGCTAAGGAATATCCTTGTAGTGTTTCAGTTCACCATATCTATTGCATTGCTAGTTGCTACAGCAGTGATTTATAGCCAGATAAATTATTCCAATGGGCGTGATCCTGGGTTTAACCGAGAAAATTTGATGTCTGTACTGAATACATTTGAGCTAGGAGACAGTCGAGAGACATTAAAACAACAGTTGCTAAGTCTCCCTGGCGTTAGCAGTGCCAGCTACTCAGTATTTTCACCGATGCAAGGTGGGTACAATATCATTGCCTATACACCTAGAGGGGAGAGCATCGGTAACTCTTCCACCATGGTGCCTACCTCCCATATTGATGCAGACTTTTTTGAAACCTATCAAATTCCTTTGCTGGCGGGGCGAACGTTTGAACAGGGGCGTGATCGAGAGTTAACGTACGATCAACAAGGTGTTCAAACTTTTGAGCAAGATATAGTTGATATCAACGCTGTGCTTAATAGTAGTGCAGCCAGGCTCTTGGGCTTTTCTTCAGCAGAAGACGCGATTGGAGGTAATCTGGGCTCTTCAGTGGAAGTAAACTCTGCTCGTGGTGATGTGGTAAATCTCTCTATCATCGGCGTTGTTGCAGACACACAATTTTCCGATTTACGCACACTGGCAA
>JAKSCP010000331.1 GCA_022360535.1 Pseudomonadales bacterium
TCAGCAGCTTCTCTGCTTGCTTGCGGGATTCTATGTTCGATACCAAAGAACCCAGCGCCTGTTTCAGTTGCTCATTCACTTTGCGTTAATAACTCAAAATCAAATACTTGCTCGTTAACCGAATTACGCCCGATGGATGGGCTGTATTGTTTGTTTCTTAGTGGACTTTGACCGCGTTCAATATTATCGACGTAGCGAGGAACCGTTGCTGAGTCCAGGGTTTGCCCTACAATGCGCACAGAATCACCACCGTTTCGTAACTCAAATTCTGAGATGCTTAATCCATCGATTCGCGCTCGTGAAAGGTCTTTGAAGTATTCAGAAAATCCAGCCACATTTCCGAGCTGAGTCTGACCCAGGAAATCTCTGATTTGAATTCTTGCCTCAAGTCTCGCTTCTGCTTGTTCTAACCGATTAGTCAACTCGGTGTTTTGGGAACGCCGCGCCAATTCCTCATCTAACTGATCTGTACGCCGGGTTTCTTCCTGCAACGTGACTTGCAGAGCCTCCAATTCACTACTCAATCGCCATTGGATAAACGAATTGAATGCAGATACCAGGACCATAACACCCAGTACTCCACCCAATACCTGACCCATCAGCAAGGCAGTTACCGGGTCTTTCTTGATTTGAAACTCCGGTAAATAGAGATTAATTTGTTGCTGCATCACGCCGCCTCCTGTTCAGGTGTCTCTTCGGGAGGAGGCTCAGGCGATGGTTCAGGTGTTTCTGGGTCCGGTAATTTAACTTCCTGCTTCTTAATTCCGCGCAAGGTAGCGCCTATTGCAGCCGAAGCCAGTTGCTGCATTTCTGTCGACAAAGTGGCTTCGCATTGCATGTGGTCAAGCATATTTAGGGCCGTGACCTGGGCAGTTAACGCGTCATTCAAAACCCTCACAATCTCTGCCGTATCTGTCTGTCGCTGCGCAATAACGATCTTGGTAACCTGGCCTTTACCCATCTGACTCTCGTAGTAGTCAAGGGACCGTTGAATCTCCAATACCAGACGATCTCTCAAATTCTCCCAATCCGATGATTGCATGACATCCGGTTCCATCTGAGTATTGATACGACGAGTCAAATACAAATCACCGCTGTGGGTAATGTTCATGGTGCTACCAGTGCGGCGCAAATCCATAAATGCTGCGCCGTTGGCATCGTCGATAAAGCTGGTGGAGATATTCTTCATTGCCAGCTCTGGAATATCGATGATGGCTAATTCCAAATCCGCCTTGGTAACCAGTTCTACGATCTTCTGAATCCGATTGCGGTTAGCTGCGACGACATAAACCATCTTGCGACCACGATAAGCATCTTCTGGCACAGGGAACACATCGATCGCCGCCTCGTCGATTTTCATGTCCAGCAGATCTTTCACACTCCAGCGCACTGCTGAACGCAACTCTTCTGGCTCGACGTTGGGCGCTTCAACAAGATGCAGACTGTACTCGTCAGGAGAAAGCACATAGCTGCACTGCTTCTCTGCGAGGTCCATTTCCTTGACCAGTTTGGAAAGCTCAGATTCCAAGTCATCCCTGGATTCCAGATTACGCACTTCACATCCCAGCAGATGCGGTGCACCATCTCGCTGTTCAAGATGGGCGAGCGCCAGCTTGCCGGGTACCATGGTCACCCCGACACGGCCTTGCTGCTTGACCTTCTTCTTGAATAACTGCATCACCAGTGCTCGCGTGTTTGTGCTGTTTTGGCTTACACCAGGTATTACGACGCATGGTGTAGCTGCTACCCCGGAAAATCCGTTTTCTGAGGGGGGCCGGATTCCTGTCTTGCAGGCAGCAGCCGGCAAAACTTAAGAAAAGCCCTTAAGGAATATCGTTTAAGTGCTTAAATACTAAACCAAAGAAGTAGCACCCTCGGGATAAACTAGGGTCAATATAAAGGCGGGTTTTTCAGAGTGCTGAGGGGGTCACAAAACCCGGGTCGAAGCTGGGAAGAAATCCAGGAAAAAATTTACCCCGTTTTACCTTGCTTATTGCCAACATCGATATTAACAGTGTGTATATGCCGAAATCAGAAAATGGTTAAATTTTGATCAATATCGTGCTTTTTGAGCCAGAAATACCCCCAAATACGGGAAATATCATCCGTTTAGCTGCAAACACAGGTTCACAGCTTCATCTGATTCAGCCCCTTGGATTCGACCTGGATGACAAACGGCTACGTCGCGCCGGGCTAGACTATCACGAGTTTGCTGGGGTTCAGATCCACGACAACTGGCAGGACTTTCTGGGTAAAACCACCCCCCAGCGCCTGTACGGACTCAGCACCAAGGGTTCCGTGACTTATTCTGATGTTACCTACGAAAAAGGGGATTTCCTGGTATTTGGACCAGAAACCCGGGGTTTGCCTGCTGAAATTCGCGAAGAAATCGGGACCGAACAGGTACTAAGGCTACCGATGTTACCCGACAGCCGCAGCCTGAACCTCTCCAATGCTGCAGCCATCGTGGTCTACGAGGCCTGGCGGCAATTGGGATTTGCGGCAGGGTCTTGAGCAGATCAAAAACCTGCAATCCCGGGCATTGCGCCCGGGAAAGTGGAACAGGGCCAAATTACTGGATTGGATTTGGGGCGGCTGCGTCATTACCACCAGCGGCAGCCTGCTCTGCTTCCTGCTGTTTCTTCTGGCGATACAGCGCATCAAAATTCAGTGGCGATAACATCAACGCTGGAAAACCACCTTTGGTCACAAGCGCATCAATAGATTCCCGAGCATAAGGGAAGAGGATATTCGGGCACACTGTCGCCAGAATCTGTTCCAACTCAGCTTCGGGGAAGTCTTTTACAGTAAAAACCCCTGCCTGATGCACTTCAACCAGGAAGCCCGTCTCTTCCTCGACAATAGCTTCAGCAGTAAGGGAGATAACCGCCTCATACACATCTTCTGCGACTTTTGCATTGCGCATCTTGATGTCAAAGTTGACCTTGGGCTGCCACTGGCTCTGGAATATCTGTGGCGCACGGGGCGACTCAAATGAAGAGTCTTTCAGGTAGATTCGCTGCAGACCAAATTGCGGCCCGGTAGGTTCCTGAGCGCCTTCGCCACCAACGGCTGGTTGTGGGTTGTTGTTGTCTTCTTCGGCCATAGTAATTCCTGTTTGCTAAAGTCTGTAAATAGCAGATTTCGGGAGCTCTAGTCCCTGCTGATTCGATGCATAGTGGGCTCTGGCCCGCTTATTTCTGTACCAGGGGTAGCGATTGAGCCTTCCATTCAGTAATACCGCCGGACAGCTTGACCACTTCTTCGTGGCCGGCTTCCGTGAGTGTTTTCGCAGCCTCACCTGAGTGTTGACCCAGTTTGCAAACCACCACCACGGGTTTCTCTTTATGCTTTTTTAATTCCGTAATTCGTTGTTTCAGTTTCGTCAGCGGGATGTTTATGGAATCCACAATGTGGCCAGCTTCGAACTCCTTCTTATCGCGCACATCCACTACCACTGCGTTCTTTCGATTGATCAGCATCACCGCCTGCTGCGGACCAACGCTGCTACTGCCAGTGCGCTGGTGGTAGACGATGATGGCACCAAAGGTAAGCACCCACATCGCGGACAGCACCAGGTGATTGCCAATGAATTCAATGAATTGGGCCATCGGGTTCTTTGTCTGAAACCTGTTTTCTCGCGGGGCCGGGCCCCAAAAAGGCAGCAAGTATACACGTGTCAGGCGCAGTTAAGAAGCGAGTGACTGACGCCCAAAATTCGATTTGCTCGCACTGATTGAGGCTTTTCTGGATAATACGCGCTGCCAGCTTTAGCCTGCTTGTCAGGCGTCAACACACAGGAATTTCCAGCCTCAATGAGCGCCAAACACACTGCCCTACTGCTGATACTAGACGGTTGGGGTTACCGCGAAGAAACCACCGCCAATGCCATTCATGCCGCCAACAGTCCGGTGTGGGACCGGCTTTGGGAAAATCACCCGCA
>JAKSCP010000107.1 GCA_022360535.1 Pseudomonadales bacterium
ATGGTGTTGAACAAGAAAACTGCAAAAACAAAGCTTTCTCTACGTTAAATGAGCGTTGGGCATTTGCACCCGATGAAAAGTTAGAGACGTCACGCTTTCTCATAACTGAGAGACGACCTGAAAGCAGAGGAAAACCAAGAACAGATTTAGTGACTGGTGGGCCTCGCTCTCGCATATTGAAACAGATTAAAACTGCGAGCTTTTGGAAAGAAACGTCGGCTGCTGGAAACATTCAAGATTGGAAAGAACAAGATTGGGCAGAGCTAATTCAAGCCATGCTTGATCTGTCTTCTGGTAACTATGTACTTAGGCGAGAAATAGACAAGAATCTTATCGGCTACAAGCTAAATGCGGCGGCGCTAGAATGGAGACTGGACACAGAAATTCCTGCCAGCACTTCAAGAGCAAATGCTTTTTTTAGACATTTGTATCTCAGCGTAGCTGAAACACTAAAGTTACCAGAGCACTCCCTCTTTGATTTTGAAGCTCAAGAGCACACTGCACAAGTTGATGCTGGAAGGCGACAGTTATTAGAACAACGTTTTCGCTACACGGAAAAAGATCGCCAACAATGGGCAGAAAATCCGGCCCATGAGGCGCCCCTGGAGAGACTATCTGTGATGTTTTGTTCGCCAACAATGGAGCTTGGCGTTGATATTTCAGCCCTGAATACGGTTTATTTGCGAAATGTCCCACCAACTCCAGCGAACTACGCGCAACGAAGCGGACGGGCTGGCAGGTCAGGCCAGCAAGCTATCGTGGTAACCTACTGTGCCTCGCTCAGTCCCCATGACCAATGGTTTTTCCACAATGCTAACGAAATGGTTCATGGCGTTGTTAAAGCGCCAACGCTGGACTTGGGCAATCGAGATTTAATTGAAAGCCATTTGCAGGCTGTATGGCTGGCTTGTGCAGAAGTCCAGCTTGAAACCAGCATAGCGCCATTAGTTGACCTCGAAGGCGTAGAAAAACCCCTTATATCAGAGTTAATGGAGAAACTATCCGACCCCGCCGCACTAAAGAAAGCCAAGCATTCAGCACATGGAGTGATTGCACAAATGGAGGCAGAGTTAGATCAAAGCCATTGGTTTACCCCAGAATATGTAGATACCGTGATCAACAATGCGCCAGAAAATTTCTCTGGTGCATTACAACGCTGGCGCTCATTATTTGATGCGACTCGCACGCAAATGGATATGGCTGACAAAATAGTCAAAAGCCATACCGCTACACACTCTGAGCGTCAGAATGCTCAGCGACGTTACGGTGATGCAGCTCGACAATATGCAATTCTGCTGAAGGCTGGTAATACCCAAAATTCAGATTTTTACACCTATCGTTATTTGGCCAGCCAAGGGTTCTTGCCAGGCTATAATTTCCCGCGTTTACCATTAATGGCTTGGATACCTGCCCGTGGCGGGCAATCCGCGATGGGTAATGACGACGAAGGAAGCATGGTGAGTCGTCCTAGATTTCTGGCTTTATCCGAATTTGGGCCTCGTAGTCTAATTTATCACCAGGGAAGAATGTATCGCGTTGTTCGTGCCAAGCTCAATGTGGGCAACGTCGATCATGTTTCAAGTACCAGTCAACTGGCAACCTTATCCTCTCGCGTGTGCAGTCAATGTGGCTACGGCCATATGGGCCAACCCGATGGAAGTGAACCTATTATGGATCGCTGCGAAAATTGCGACGCTCTTCTAACTGAAGATGATTGGGTTAAGGAGCTCTATCGAATAGAAACCGTAGAGACGCTACCTGTAGAAAGGATTTCGATTAACGACGAAGATCGCCAACGACAGGGTTTCGAGTTACAAACCACCTACCGTTTTTTGCCAGGGCAGGATGGGAAGATACAACATCAAAAATCCTTGGTTCTTGCAGGTGACGACACATTGGCAGAAATAAATTATGCGCCCGCAGCCCAGATATGGCGCATTAACAGAGGGTGGCGTCGTCGCAAAGATAAGAATCTTCTTGGGTTTTATATTAATCCAATCAGTGGCACCTGGAGCAAAGATGATAGCTCCGAAGAAAGCACTGATGCTGAAAAAGACGCTGGACTTATGGACAAAGTCCCTAATCAGCGCATTGTCCCATTCGTTGAAGATTACCGAAATATTCTGATCTTGAGCCCGCTCTCCCAGACTCTATCAATAGAAACTATGGCCACTGTACAGGCAGCGTTAAAGCGAGGGATTGAACTTACTTTTCAAATTGAAGAGTCAGAACTTGTAGCGGAACCTTTACCTAAGCAGGATGACCGTAAATCTTTGCTATTTTATGAAGCTGCCGAAGGTGGTGCTGGCGTATTAACACGGTTAGCGCATGAACCAGAAAGTCTTGCGCTTGTTGCCGGTAAAGCTTTGGAAGTGATGCATTTCCAAAAACCGGAAGGAAAATGGGATTACAGCGAACTAGAAAACTTAGAAATTAAAGATACTACCGGGCAACGGCTCTGCGAGGCAGGATGTTACCAATGCTTACTGTCCTACTTTAACCAGCCAGATCACGAACATATCAATCGTCGTGATAGTGATGCGCTCAAGCTTCTGGTAGCACTCGCGAACGCTCAAGTAATTATCAAAGAACATTCTGCGGCTCCGCCAGAGGGCATCTCTGTTGCTACTGGTACTGATACTTTGAGCAATTGGTTGAAAGCGTTGGAGAATCATGGAATTCCTGTGCCTGATCAAACCAATCTGTCAATTGGAGGTGGCGAGGCTATCGCCGACGCACAGTATAAAGTTGCTAGAACTCTGATATTTCTTCAATCAGTGGATAGCGCTTTGCAACATGAACTCGCAGACAAGGGATGGCTAATTTTGGATTTCTCAGAACAGAGTGAATGGGAAACCAAATTTTCCGAACTAAAGGCGCTCATCGGATAGAGTTATGAATCAGACAAATAATAATTTTTTGCCCGGTAACTTGATCCGTGCAAGAGGCCGTGAATGGGTTGTTCAAAATGATTCCTCTAACAACTGGCTGCGATTACGGCCACTGGGGGGTGCGGATGATGACATAGTCTCATTAATTCCTGAACTTGAACTGGAACCTGTTGAATCTGCTACCTTCCCCTTACCCCACCCCGAGGAAGCTGGTAACCACGCGGCTGCTTTATTGCTGCGCGATGCACTTCGCCTGAAACTGCGTACTGGTAGCGGCCCATTCCGATCTTTTGGCAACATCGCAGTCGAGCCTCGCGCTTATCAGCTTGTACCATTGCTAATGGCACTTCGTCTAAATACGGTACGGTTATTAATTGCTGACGATGTAGGAATCGGCAAGACGATTGAAGCCGGTTTGATCATTCGAGAATTAATGGACAGAGGTGAGATATCAAAAATTGCGATTCTCTGCCCTCCACACCTGGTCGATCAATGGCAATCAGAGCTACAACAGCGTTTCAACTTGCACGCCGCCGCACTTACTTCCGCAAGTGCCAACCGAATCGAACGCGACATACCTCATGGTATGGGGCTGTTTGATTATTATCCCCTTATTGTAGTCAGTCTCGACTACATTAAAAGTGAGCGTCATAGAGAGCATTTTCTATCTATTGCACCAGAGTGCATTGTTGTTGATGAGGCTCATACCTGCGCCAGCTCTGGTCAAGGAAAACAGCTACGATTTGAGCTATTGCAGCGTCTTGCAGCCGAAGAAACGCGGCACCTTATTATGCTAACAGCAACACCGCATTCGGGTGATGAGGCCGCTTTCTACAATTTAATTTCGCTGCTAAATACCGATTTCGTTCAGTTGCAGCAACACACAGCCGCCAACCACCCTTTACGACAACAACTTGCGCGCCATTTTGTACAGCGTCGCCGCAAAGATATCAGCGAGTGGCAAGCAGAAACTCAAGATGGACACGGATTTCCTCGACGTATGAAGTCCGAACTCACCTATCAACTTAGTGGAGACTGGGGTGGCTTTTTCGATGCAGTACAAGCTTATTGTAGAGAATTGGCAGAAACCATAGAGCAAAAAGATGCTGGATCAGCACGACTAATCTGGTATGCAACATTGGCGCTACTAAGATGCGTAGCTTCTTCTCCTGCGGCAGCAGTAAAAGCGCTAACCAAACGGTTGGATAGTGACTTAATTGATAGTGATTTGTTAGAAGATGAGCGGCTTCACGATGGAGAGGCTGACGATCTAACGAGTTCCGATTTGGAGCCACCAGCACAGCTTAATAGCACACAACTTCAGAATCTCATCAGCGAAGCAGAACGACTAAGCGGGAAATCTGGTGACCCTAAATTAGCTGCCTTAATAGCTCACCTTGAGGAACAACTTAAAGCTGGTTTTAAACCAGTAGTATTCTGCCGATACGTTGCTACAGCACACTATGTTGCTGAGCACTTACGGAAACACTTTTCTAAGGCACTGGTTGAATCCGTAACGGGA
>JAKSCP010000144.1 GCA_022360535.1 Pseudomonadales bacterium
CAGGTAGTCGAGCAGCTGCAGAGTTCTTACAAAAAGTAACAACGTAAACTTGAGGGCAAGAAAAACAACGACAAAGAGCAGATAACGAAAACTACGGTAGGGAGCGGATAAACTATGGCGAAGAATGCGCGCCAGGTTGCGCCAACGATAGATCATAGCTGTAACGACTGGAGAGTGTTGGTGGCTACTCTTCTGCCCCTACTGATTCAAGGAAGCTCACCACCGACTGGTAGCGCCGCTCGCGTGCAAACGCGAGCGCGGTCTGACCCTCTGCATTGTGAAGGCTGGTATCGACTCCTGCCTGCACTGCGATTGTCGCCGCTTCGAGAATAAAATCTTCGCGACTTTTTTGAAGCTGCCCTGCTCTACGTTCAGGAGTCCACCAGCTAATGCGCAGTCGTCTATGGCCCATTCCCACAGCCGCCATCAACAAGGAAATCTCTCCCTCATCTACGATGAAATTTTCACCGAGGCGCTGTGCTGGATACACAACTTGATTGCTTGTACCAACATCCGCTCCCGCATCGATCAGCGCTCGCATTATCTGAGGCTCCGCGAATCGGGCTGCCAACCACAGTGGGGTTGAGCCGATCAGGGCATCGTGAAAATTGTAATCGGTTGCTTGTCTTCTTACCGGTGTTGGCTCAGTGACTTCAGCTTGCAGCGAGGCCCCGGCATCAAGCAGGGCTTGCACTATTGCCTGCTCACCGCGAAGCACGGCTGCATGAAGAGCTGTGTGGCCGCTGCTGCTCTCCTCCAGGTCAGCACCCTGTTCAATCAAATACTGCACCAGTTCCAGGCTACCGCTGTGAACTGCCATGATTAAAGGGCTGGTGCCAAACGCATTGACACCATCGATATTTGCTCCCGCATCCAGCAGATGTCGCGCCGACTCCAGTTGACCAGTACGTGCCGCAAACAGTAAGGGAGTATTGCCTCCTTGCTCCACCCAGTACTTGTAATCATCGCTGCTGTCCTGTTCTTTTTCAGACTTTACGTACTGCTCTCGCACCAGAGACCGCGCATGCACATCGGCGCCAAATTCAATCAGTGCTGCTACCGCTTCAGCGTGGCCACGATGAGCTGCCCACATCAGTGCAGTTTGTTCTCTTGTGACCGCGGCGTCAGGATCGGCTCCGGCGGCCAGCAAGGCTCTTACCACTTCACCATTGCCACTTTGTGCAGCGGTCATAACGATAGTTTCACCTGAGAGTAATGGAACAGTTGGGTCGGCGCCGGCCCCCAGCAATAATCGTGTCATCTCGAGGCTGCCATTTTCTGCAGCCAGCCACAGTGGCGTAACACCAAGATCGGTCGTGGCATTTACATCGGCATTGGCATTAAGTAACAGGCGCGCTGCGTCATGGGCATCGTGATAACTGCTCCAGTGCAATGCAGTTGTACCGTCACCATAAGGTGCATTGGGATCCAGACCATCTGCAACCAGGGTGGCAAGCTGATTCCATTCCTGGTCCTTGGCCAGGCTCACCAGCAGAGGCCTGTTTTGCGCGCGCAACGTTGAGAACAGGCAAAGGCAAATTGCCAATAACATAAACGTAGCTGACTGAATGAGTTTAGTTTTTGGTTTACGCTGACTCATCATAAAAATGAATCACTTAAATTGTTAGTGGACCGGTACTACCGCCCAGCTTGTCGACATGGACATCGAATTTGCTTAGCAGTGTCAGGTGCAGATCAGCCATAGTGGGCTCATTGGCGTAGTGCAAATGTCTGTTACCAGCAAGCCAGCCAGCGCCACCTCCTACTAACAACACAGGCAGATTGTCTCCGGAATGGAATGTGCTGTTGGAGATGCCACCACCATAGAGAATAGTCATATTGTCCAACAAGTTACCATCCCCTTCTGGGATGGCTGACAGCTTGTCCAGGTAGTTGGTAAACAGTGTCGTATGATGGATATTAATCCTCGACATGCGCTCAATAAGTTCTGGCGCATTGTTGTGATGGGACAGCGGATGATGGGCGTCAGGCACACCGATCTGTGGATAAGGTCGTGCGCTCTGCTCTTTGCTCATCATAAAAGTAATGACGCGGGTGAGATCCGATTGTAAGGCAAGCACCTGTAAATCTTGCATAAGCTCCATATGAGCTTCGTAGGTCGAAGGAACTCCGGCTGGTTGCTCCAGCTCTGGTAGCTCCATGTCAATCTGTTGTTCAGCTTTTTCGATGCGTCGTTCTATGTCGCGCACGGAATCGGTATAGCTATTAATCAGATGCCTGTCTGCACTGGCTAATTGCTTTTCCAGCCTCTGTAATTTGTCCATGACCGAATCAAGAATACTGGATTGCTGGCTGAGACGGTTGGCCCTGGCAGCTTGTGCCGTAGAGCCTGAATCGCCGAACAGTCGCTCAAAAACGGCACGGGGATTGTGTTCTGTTGGTAGTGGTTCTGTTTTACCGCGCCAGGACAGGGTATGGGTGTAGACACAGCTGAGGTTTACAGTACAGGCACCGGCCAACGCTGGAGCATCCATAGAAAGCTCCAAAGAAGACAGCTGCGTTTCTTTACCCAGCTTATCTGCTAACAACTGATCTACGGACACATCAGCCAGAATTTCGGTCTCATTGCGCCCACCTCTGGTGACACCGGTAAGGAAAGACCCTCCAGCCCCTGCATGGGCAACGTTCCAGTTTGCCTTTAGGCCTGAAAGAAACAATAGGCGCTCCCGGTAACGGGTAAGCGGCTGCAAGACAGGAGTGATTTCCAGATCGGGGCCATTGGACTGCGGGGACCAATATTCCATGGCCATTCCATTTGGAATATATACAGTTTGAAATCGATGTATGGGTGCCGGCGCCTGTGCAAAAGCTGGTGTCATGGCATCTAACAGAGGTAAAGCCAATGCTGTGCCTGCGCCCTTTAACAAGGTACGGCGGGATAAAGATTTCTTGGTAACGAAACTAGGCACTGAGGATGGTTTCATTTTCATCTCACTTAATCCTGGTTTTTGGCAACCGCAAGCCCCAATTCGGCTTGTCCCCGGCTCATTGTAAAAGAAGGGCTGGTCGCTATTCCCAATATGATGGCAGACCAACGGTAATCTTGTTCAGCAGCTTCTCGCACGATTTGGCGAATGACAGGCTGATCGTAATACTCAACGCGCCTACCCAGGGCGTAAGTCATGAGTTTTTCGGTCACGGTATGGGCAAACTGATCCGGACGATCCAACATCCAATCTCTGAGGTCGGAAAATCCAGCAAATTCTACGCCCCCCGGATAGTTACCATTGGGGTCTACGGGATTGCCTGCCTCATCAAACTCACGCCAGGCACCGATTACATCAAAGTTCTCCAAAGCAAAACCGATCGGGTCAATCACCACATGGCAGGAAGAACAAACCGGATCGACCCGGTGCTGGGCCAGGCGTTCTCGAATGGATGAAGGCGCATCGCCGCTGCTGGCCTCTGCCAAAATCGGTACGTTGGGAGGAGGGGGTGGCGGTGGCGTGCCCAGCATATTGTCCAAAAGCCATTTACCGCGCAGTACTGGTGAAGTTCTTCCGGGATAAGAAGTTACTGTTAACAGAGCGCCCTGGGCCAGCAAGCCTCCGCGCTGATTTGTATCTGGAATCTCGACTCTTCGAAATCGGCTGCCGTAAACCTCATCGATGTCGTAATGTCTGGCCAGACGTTCATTGACAAAAGTGTGTTTGGCACCAATCAGATCCATGATGCTGCTATCGGTTCGAATTGAATCGGCAACGAACATCTCCGATTCGCGGGCAAAGGCTTCGATCAGACTCACATCATATTGTGGAAACAGTACTGTGTTGATGTTGACCTCTTCCAGGCGCCGCAGGTTCAGCCATTGAGCAGCAAAATCTTCCACCAACGTAGTGACTCCGCGCTTGTCCGACAGCAGACGACGAACCTGTTGTTCGTAGATTGCCGGGTCGCTAAGACGTCCCTGCTCAGCAAGTCTCAATAATTCTTCATCTGGCAAACTACTCCATAAGAAGAAAGACAACCTGGAAGCCAATTCGGAGTTCTGTAGACGGAAGTTTTCATTGGCTGCTACCGAGTCGGACTGCCGATAGCTGCGGATCAAAAACTCCGGGTCAGAAAGCAGGTATTCCAATGCAAATTGAATACCGGTATCGAAACTTCCACCCTGCTCTCTGCCATCGTTAAAAAATTCGAGCAATAAATCCGTATCGTCTGTCGTGATGCTGCGTCGATAGGCCCTACGTGCCATTCGATTAAGAATCTCGGTGGCACAGGCCTGTTCCTCAGCACGCTGATCGGGATAACAGGAAAATATAGTGCGACGGCTAGGTGATTGATTTGAGTTACCAGATGCCACATAAGGTCCGCCAATTTCGACAGCATGCACTTTCTGGTACGCAAGATAGGCTTCGTCATTGGCGGGAAGCCGACCCCCTTGTCGTGGTTGCGGGATACCCTCCTCTTCAACTTGCTGCCGCACATAAGACGCAGTAACAGTATGAGGCCCTGCTGAAACCGGCACTCTGACTTCCAGACCTTCCCCTGCCTGGTACAGCATATACTGTTCCCAGTCGGTACTACCCGGCTCGCCGGTACCACTAAAACTTAAGGGGGCAGGTGTCCCAGGTGCCTCACCGCCAACACTGAAGCGCTCAAGTAAACGTCCGTCTAAACGGATTTCGAGCAGCTGAGCCCAACCCAATCCTTTGATGTAGTCCTGGTAGTTCGTTTCCAGAGCAACTTTGATGTCGTACTCTCCATCAACCGGAAAATAGTGTTCAACCGACACGCCGCCTCTGGTGCCAAAGGGCATGTCTTCGGATTGGCGCCAATCCTGACTCATGTAAAGAGGGATTTCGTAGGTAGCAACACTGGGACCTAATGGAGGTAAACCAGTGGCAAGTCGGGTCACTTCCCGCGCCACCGACATGTAGCGCTCCATATGGGCGGTAGTGAAAGGTAAGGACGCAGCAATATTGTCGAAACTACCATCTGCCGTGGGGTCACCGGGTAGCAGTTCCATGATGTCGACATCCAGACCCAACAGATCATTGATCGTATTGTTGTATTCAAATCGATTCATGCGATGAATCGGGGTTGCTCGACCAGGATTCGGATTTTCCATCCAGGCGGCATCCAATACTGATTCCAGCCAATCGGTCATCACCGCATACGTTTCGAACGCCGGCCTCGGCATTCCGGCTGGCGGCATCATGTGGGCGCGAAGTTTTTTAACAACTTTTTCCAGATCTGCTGCATGCGTACCGGGCTGCTTGAAATCAATGCTCTGCAATGAAAAGTCCGCAGTAGCCAAGGCATCGTTGTGACAGCTGAGACAGTAGGTATTCACCTGCTGTTGCATGTCATCAGCAGAGAAGCTGCTTTCCGCAGCATACAAAGGAGTGGTCGCCACTAGCAGGCTGCTAATGACGAGAGCAGGAAATTGATTCTTACTATTGGGCACGGCGCTACCTGGTTATCACAAGGAGATTCGAACCCTCGGTCCAGGGCTGATAATCAGCCTCTCCTTGTTCTTTATTATTACGTCGGCGTTTGATCGCTACTGCCAGCACTGACCCTACCGCAGCCAAGTCACGACTGCAATACAACCCTCCCCCGCGCTAACGCTGGGACCGATGACGTTAAATTTCAGAAAAGTGCTTGCATCTGCTAATTTCTTAACATAGTGTTAATTTATTAGCATATAGAGCCAGCCGTAACAATGCTCCCCTACAAGGAGACAGCATGACCAAGACCAGCAAACTAAGCCGCAGAGAACGCCAGATCATGGATATCCTCTATCGACTGGGGGAAGCCAGCGCCAAGGACGTGATGGAAAATCTGGAGGACTCATTGAATTACTCTTCAGTGCGCACTTTTCTCAGAAAGCTGGAAGAAAAGGGTCACGTCAATCATCGGGAAAGCGGCAAGAAATACGTTTACACCCCGGTGGTCGGTCGCGAGAAGGCGTCTACCTCCGCGCTGTCCAATCTAGTGAAAACATTCTTTTCTGACTCCCCGGTAATGGCGGTGAACTCGTTACTCGACATGTCAATGGACGAGATTTCAGACGAAGAAATCGCGGAGCTGGAAAAGCTCATAAAGAAAAAGAAGAA
>JAKSCP010000542.1 GCA_022360535.1 Pseudomonadales bacterium
AGCTCGGCGAACTGTTCCGACCAATCTGTCATCGATTATTCACCCCGCTGTTTCAATAGCGCATAAGGATAGAGCCCCAGGTAAACCCACCGCCGAAGGCTTCCATTAGTACAGTTTGGCCTTTTTTGATGCGTCCATCGCGAATACCGACATCGAGAGCCATGGGCACGGATGCTGCGGACGTATTGCCGTGGTCTTGTACGGTCAGGATGACTTTGTCCATTGGCAAGCCCACGCGCTTCGCAGTCGCCTGAATGATGCGAATATTCGCCTGATGCGGGACCAGCCAATCGAGCTCTTCCTTGGTCACGCCGGCTTTGTCGAGTGCTTCCTGCGCAATCGCACCGAGCGTCTTTACGGCAACCTTGAATACTTCGTTGTCTGCCCTTGATGTAACCGCGCAGGAAGCGGTTCAGGGTAAAGCAGCACAGACGCTTGAATCACGCTTCGAATCTGCCCTACCAATTCGCGAGCTTGGCGTTAACTTCTGGTCTGCACTTCGTTATGTCTTGTTTAACAGTGGTGACAACGGCGTCGTCATCGGCGACAACGGCTGGTTGTTTACAGCCGAAGAATTCTACGCACCAGCAAACGCTGCCGACAATGTGGCAGCTAATATCAAGACAATTGCTGCAGTCAGCGATGCATTAGCCCTACGCAATGTTGAATTGGTAGTAGTGCCAGTGCCTTCCAAGGCCAGAATACATGCAGACAAGATTCAACAGGATCCCGATGCGATCCATCGAAGCCTTTACGACACACTGCTGCGTTTTCTGGAAGGTCAACAGATTGCTCATATAGATACTGCGGCAACATTTGGTAGTGGCAACGGCGACTATTTCTTTAAAACCGATACTCATTGGTTACCCGAGGCTGCTGCATTGGCGGCATCCGGGCTTTCGTATCTGAAGACTAAAGAGTCTGGTAATGGCTTCACCATTACCAATGTCAGTCATACCGAGCATCGCGGCGATCTGCTGAATTTCATTTCCCTGGAACCCTGGTTTAGTGATTTGTCACCAGCGCCCGAGTCATTGATTACGTATGAGGTGGTAAGCAGCGATTCAGAGATGGATCTGTTTGCAGAAATCCCCGCACCCGAAGTTGCATTAGTAGGAACCAGCTACTCAGCCAATTCCAAGTGGAACTTTGAGGGTGCCCTGAAGTTGGCCCTTGATGAGGATGTCATGAACTTTGCCACGGAAGGTGAAGGCCCCATCGTGCCCATGCTCGACTTTATTGATCGTTATCTGCCGGAGCTACCGGAACTGCGATTGGTGGTGTGGGAAATTCCCGAACGTTATTTGGCACAGCCCTATCCCAGCCGGCTCCCGCAACCTATACCGAGTCTGGCATTGAATACCAGTTTGTAATTTGAGGAAGAGTGACATGAGAAAGTATCTAACCAATCTATTCGCCCTATTCGTGATGGCACCGGCAATGGCAGCTGAACTCGCTGACGGTGACGACCTGTACGAAAAAGCAGGCCCGAACTCCGCGTTTGTGCGCCTGGTCAACCTCAGCGGTGAAACAATGAATGCCACCGTTTCCGGCAAAGCCCTGGATGCCAGTGGCCTCTGCGCCATATCCCAGACTGTGATTGTTGAGTCAGGTCTGCACGCTGTGGAAGGCGCAGGATGGAACTGGCAACAGCAATTGGAAGCGGGTCGGATCTATACCATCGCCGTCAACGGTGATGTGGTGACGCCATTTTCCCAGGTTGCGGATCGCAATCCCATGCGTGCCAAATTTGAAGTCTTCAACCTCAGTGGCAAACCAGGAGTTAGCGTGCGCACTGCTGAGAAGAAGCAAGCCGTCTTTTCGGATCTCGCACCTTCGAACAGGGAAGAACGGCAACTGAACCCTTTGCGGGTGACACTGGAAATAGCCACGGAAGACTTGGTTACTTCAGTTGAGCCTATTGCATTTAGTCGTGGCCGCACGACCAGCATGACGATCTGTGACGATGCCGGTCAGCTTGCGGTCAATGTGGTTACGGAGTGAGGTGGAACATGCGTATGAATAACTCCCTTGTCTCTTTCCTGTTAGGCGTGTTCGTCATTAGCCTGACCGCTACCTCGAAGAGCGCAGCAGACAATTCCATCTGCGATGCCGTAATCCCGAATGAAGGCTATTTAAAAAGCTTTCAGGGTCTGCAGCGAGGCAACGACCAATGGCTGTTTCGCAATCACGACTTGATTGACAGCTTCGGTCCTAATCGCGCCGGCTACAATGGCCTGCGCGCGATTCAACAAAACCTCGCCGAGCGCGGCACAACGCTAATGATCGTTCCCTTGCCTACCCGCGGGATTGTGCATCCTGAGTATGTGCTGGACGAATCATTCAGTCACAAGCAGGCGGCGAAGAATTACTACCTTTACCTCAATCGACTGCGAAGGGTCGGCCTGGTCGTTCCGCCACTGGACAAGTTAACTGCCGGTGGGCAGGAGATACCACTGTTCTTTGCCAGAGACCATCACTGGACTCCAGCAGGAGCGGCAGCGACCGCGCGACTGGTAAAGGAAGAGATCGCGAACACCCAACTACTGAAGGACACACCGAACCTCAGTTTCACCACGATCGAAGTTGATCAGGACAGCACTTCCGGAAGTTACAGCCGTGCTGCAACTGAAGTGTGTGGTAACGAGTATCAGGAAGAACCGTTCCCGGTTTACTACACCGAAGCGGAGCTGGATCTTTTCGCGGACGTTGTCGAGCCGGAAGTAGTGCTAGTCGGCACCAGCAACAGCAATGGCGTGAAACACTTCAACTTCGACGGTTTTCTGCGCCAGGAGTTGGGTGTCGATGTCTTGAATGTGGCGACCAGTGGCGGCGGTTTTGACGAATCACTGATTACTTACCTGGGCAGTGAGAGCTTCAAACAGAATCCTCCCAAGCTCATTATTTGGGAAGTGCCTGGTTACTACAGTCTTAGCCAACCAGGATTCTACGACACTGTGTTAAGCCAGCTGGAGAAGAACTCATGATTAAACGAATTCTTCCCCTGGCGATGGGGCTGTTCATAGCAGGTTCGGCAGAGTCTGCTGATCTGGAAGTAATGCATGAATACCAGTCCAATCCTTTTCACCTGTCTGATAACTACACGGGATCTCGCTTGATCAACGCACGAGTTTTTCATCAGGAAAATTTCGAGCTGCCGAAGCGGCGGGAAATTCAAGTCAGCGGCGAACTGGACCACGAGCGATTTCTGGACGTTAGCGAAGCTGACAACACCATGGCTCGTATCCGTGGCAGGCTTATCAACCGGCTGAAACTGGGCAAGCGCTCTGCCAGCCTGTTATTCACTGCCGATCTTGGCACCAAGCGTTTCTCCTATATCGATCAGCGAACCGGTGAACCCTTGCTGACTTCGCGAGGCGATGATATTCGAGAGCGCTTCGCCTATAACTTCTTCAAGCCCAGCGCAGAGTTCACCTATCGTTGGAGTTCCAAACTCTCAACGGGTGTGTTTATGGCCGCGGAATCCCGAGACTATGTTAACGACTACGATGAACTCGGACTGGAAGCCCTGGATTACACGGAACTGACCGTGCAACCAACGCTGCGCTTCAAAACGGAAAATAGCTACTCCCGTGCCTTCGTCTATGTGCGCGAGAGAAACTACCGTGAGCGCATGGTTGATAACTTGCAAGGACGCAACATACCTGGTTCTCAACTGAGCCTGACCTTACGCGGGTACGGCGTCTCTCATCGCCGCGAGCTAAGCGAAAACTGGACCGTGGAAGCCTACCTCTCGGGATACTCGGTCACAGACAACGGTGTGGGTTATACGGATATGAACGCTACGAATCTGAATATCAGCAGCCAACACAGATTGAGTAATTCCCGTAATCTGGATTTCTCCGGCCGCTGCAGCCGACGTAACAATGAAAATGTCAGGTTTGTAGACTTTGAGGAAACTGAATTTGGTCGCCTTCGAACCGGTTGCCAGCTTAATGCTGGGTACGAGCAGCCAATATTGCAGGAGAACAAAAGACTGCGCTGGCGTGTCGAAGTAAGCCGCGGTTGGGAAAACAATTCAGAGTCACTTCGAAGTTATGAGGAATGGGGAGTAAGTGCCGGGATAAATTATCGCTGGTAACAAACCATACTCGCCCTACTCACCTTGCTCACCTTGCTTCTCCCTCCATTCTAAAACTGGCTTAGTGGACTAAATCCTCTAAGCCAGTTTTATTGCAATAATCCTAACATTCTCTATATGAATATTTTCGCAAAATGCAAATGATGTTTGCAGATTGCAAAGCTTATTCGCATATTGCAAATACATATTCTCCAAGCCTTTCTTAATAACTTATTGTAAACGCCTATTTTTAAAACGTTTACATAGATTCTGAGACTAAAGGCGCCAGTTGGCACTATTCCTGCAACACATAAAGCCAAACTAACCAGCAGCCAACAGTGAGTCCACCGATTCCGATGACGGAGTCAGTACTCATATTTTTAGCGGATAAGTCGGAACTTGTCTGAAACTAGTTTAGATATTTTTGGGAATAGATATGACAGCGCAAATTAAACCTGTAATCGGAACGCAAGAAGATGATGTGCTGAATGGCGGCAACGGCCACGAAGTATTTTCCGGGCTTGACGGCGACGACACTATACGAACCGGCAATGGTCACGACCTGGCCTATGGTGGAGCTGGCAATGACAACATCTACGGACAATCTGGCGATGACGTGCTCTATGGCAGCTTGGGACCAAGCTTTGTAGAAATGTCTTCATTCATTATGGCGGAAGACTATAACGTCAAAGTGATTTTTGAAAATGAGAGCGCGGGATATCGCAACTCATTAGGCAGCTACATCCTGGATGAGAATGGCAACATCGCCGATGTTCAGTTCCACTTTCCGAATGCCAGCTTGCGAGGCTCTGGCGGCAATCTTCAATCAGGCGATGCATCCGAGATGTTTGTGGAAGGTGGTACTCAGATTGGATTTTTCGTCCTGGCAAACGGCTACTCTTACAATGGTGGTTATAACAATCTTGATCTATCCACCGGCGACCTCCAGTTTCGCAACAGTGACGGCAGTGCAGCTACCCTGGAGTCACACAATCCACAGCTATGGTTTGTTTCAGAGACTGGGGAAGAGACCAAATTAAAGTACCACTCATATCACAGCGCAGCCGGGACGAACGAAGGAGACTACAGCCTGAATCCTGATGGAATAGCGCACACCGTGGCATTACTGAACACCAACGAGGGCGAAATCACTCTTGGATTCGAAGACTTATACAACGGTGGTGATCGAGATTTTGACGACTCTGTGTTTACTGTGGATATAGGCAAGAGCAACGCGATCGTTCTCGATCCAAGTGTAGAAAGCGCGGATAACCCAGATGGTTTTCAATCGATTCATAAGTATGTCTACGTTTACAACGAAGACGGCGACCTCCTCAAATACGACTCAGAAGGAAACTTCCTGGGTATCAGCGAACAGAATGATCAGATATTCGGTGGTCGCGGTAACGACACTATCTTCGGGCTCGCCGGACATGACACCCTTAAAGGTGAAGATGGCAACGACACGATCTACGGCGGGTCAGGTAACGATATCATCGACGGTGGAGCGGGTTCTGACACGATATCTGGCGGTAAGGGTGATGACATTATCGTCGGTGACAGTGGTCAAGACATTCTTAGCGGGGATACAGGTGATGACGACATTACCGGTGGCATGGGTAACGATGAAATCAGCGGCGGTGGCGGCGATGATGACCTTGACGGATCAAGCGGAAACGATGTCATTGTTGGTGGTGCCGGCAACGACCTGATTCTGGGTGGCTCTGGAAATGACACCCTGAACGGAGGCGCCCTGCGTCAGCTCACGGAATCTCTAGAAGAAAGCTTTTCTTATCTTTATCAGGACGATGGCAACCTGGCGAAATTCGATGCTGAAGGTAACTTAGTTGGGATTTCAAATCAGAACGATGTGATTGATGGTGGTTCAGGTAACGACACGATTGATGGTGCAGCCGGACATGACCAACTGCTTGGTGGTACCGGCAATGATGTGATTGACGGCGGTTCCGGTAATGATGTCATTGATGGTGGTAACAATGATGACACCATTGATGGCGGCAAAGGCAACGACACCTTATTGGGTGATCAGGGTAAAGACACCATCTCCGGTGGCACCGGGGAGGACACTATCGATGGCGGTCAGGGAGATGATGACATCAATGGTGGCAGCAACGATGACACCATCGCTGGCGGCGATGGCAAGGACACGATTGCTGGCGGTGCAGGTAATGACGTGATTGACGGTGGTGACGGTGACGACGTTATCTCAGGCAGCAATATCGTTTCTGCAACCAGTTCCGATTCCAATGATCAGAATGGTGGCAATGGCAATGGCAATGGCAATGGCAATGGCAATGGCAATGGCAATGGCAATGGCAATGGCAACAGTAATGGTAACGGCAATG
>JAKSCP010000278.1 GCA_022360535.1 Pseudomonadales bacterium
CTGGGTGGAATCTAATTCAAAGCGGACTGCCTGGGGTGTGGATTTGTGTGATGAGACCCTGCAGTGGGGCAAAGACAATAATCTCAGCAAGCTGAAAGCGAAAGAAGCCAAGCGCATTACTCTCTTGAAACAGGACGTCAGAGAATTCAACACTCCTCAAGCCGATGTTTTAGCCGCACAAAATTTTTCCTTCTGGATATTCAAGACCCGACAAGAGGTCATCGACTACTTCAAGATCGCTTACAACAATCTGGCGTCTGAAGGCGTCATGGTTATGGACATGATGGGCGGTCGTGATTGTTATGACACTGATGTGACCGATAAGCGGACCATCGTTAAGGGCAAGAAAGGCTTCAAATATCACTGGGAGCAGGCCTACTTCAATCCGGTGACTTCGGATTGCACCTTTTATATCCATTTCAAGTTTGGTGACGGCTCGAAAATGAAAAAGGCGTTCGAATACAACTGGCGATTCTGGACCATCCCGGAGATTCGCGATATGTTGGCAGAAGCCGGATTCAAAGAAAGTCTCGTCTATTGGGACGAGGCGGATGATGATGAAGATGCCGAATGGATCGCTGTCGATGAGCTGGAGAATGACGACAGTTGGATCTGCTACATCGTGGGTATCAAATAGAGCACACATAAAAAAACGGAGCAATATCTCCTCAACAAAATATTGCTCCGCGAGTTTCTAGGATATAACAATACACTAGAAGCTTTTGTTCAGCAGATTCAAACGGGCCAGAGTACTTCGATTGTCGATCCTTGTCGGAGTAAGCAATGACATCGGGCGCGGGTGCTCAGGAGGCCTTAAGTGATATCACTGCTGGATTGATTAATCGAAGTACTCTGGCCCGTTTAATCTCCTTTCCACCCTTACGCTTGAGATGTCTGGCCTACCAAGCTTTTCGCTTGCCAAGGTTGCCAAACAGTTAGTGCCAATATCCCAACGTAAAGTAGCAGGCACGCGTTAATCATTATCGCTGCCGGGTTCAGCGAGCCCGAACCAAACTTCACAAGATGAATAAACACGACGAGTAGGCCGACTACTATCGATACTCTCTGCAGATGCCTGCGACCAACGATTTCATCGCGAACTCTCACACAGTAGGTAAGCAGTGCAACCAGACTTGCCCAAAACAACGGAACCGAAACGAAATTCAGAATCAGCGATGTGATCATCGCAATCATTAGAGACAAGGGCACACCCCAAACGATACCGGCCCATAAAGGGTTAAATAGATCACGCTTGCTGCGCTTTCTGAGCCAGATGTTAATCCCGGTAACGGATACCACAGTCAGTGCGAGACCAAGCAGAAAGTAGATAACTTTGCCTACATAGCCTGCGAAATGTCCAAAATGCAGGTAGTACATTGAGTAGACGATTTGCCTACCCACTTCTCCATCACTGAATCCGACTTTGCCCAGGTAGTTTCCTTCAGGGTCGAATCGGTAGTTTTCAGAATAGATAACGCGCCGGGGGTGGCTGGCCATGATTTCGAAAAATTGTTGCGGGGTCCCAGCATCATGGACAATTAGCCTGAACGGTTTCGCTTCTGGCGCTATTTCCTGCAAATTGTCGAAGGCAGTTTCCAGATCGATTTGGCTTTCAGAATAGACTTGCGGCTCTTCGCCGAAAACGCCTGCTCGAATCTGCGCAGGGTCTTTACCAGTTAGCACAGATACCACGCCCAGTAGTGGAAGCACCAAGCCAAAGTATGCACCCGTAACCGCAATAAGCAGGTAGAAGGGCGTACCCCATACACTGAGGCGGTTATGAATATCCACTTGCTCCAGTCTGGAACCGGGACCGAGCCGTAGTTTGAATGCATCTTTAAAGATACGGGGGTGCGCGAGTAAACCGGAGATGATCAGGGCACAGAGCATGGCTCCTAAGGTGCTAACCAGTATGAGGCCAAACGTACCAGGAATGGTCAGATAAAGATGCATATCGATCAGAAAATCTGTCCACTTTGACTCCACGGGTTCTCCCAGCGTGCCATCGGGCGTCACTAGGTAATCTTGTCGCTCATTTGCCATGGTCAGTATGGGTCTATCTTCAGTAGGTAAATAGACATACATATGACTGGTGACCATCTCCTCATCGGCAATGGCGTTATTCAAAGCCGTTTGCAGAGAGGAGCGATCGTAGGCCAATGACTCAGGGGCATTGGCAAACTCCCAACGTTGAAACTCCGGATAGAACACGCACAGGGTGCCGGTAAGGCACACGATGTACATTGCCACACTAACCAGAAGGCCGATCCAGGAGTGACTAGATAAAGATTGCTTAACTAGAGAAGGAGGCAGCCCCATGATTTACACCTGCAATACTTGGACTACAAAGAGAGAAGCTAGTCCAATCTGTGAAGCTACGGGGCGCACTAATCTCGTATCTGCCAACAGCCAGTAGGCAAAGAACCCCCAAATGATCGGCAAGATACAGATCGCCATAACCAACTGGTTGAGTTCTGACTGCACAGCCAATATCGAAACTCCGTAGCTGACGAATATGCTGGCCGTCAGCGCGAAAGGTAAGATCAGCAACAGCTTGCCAATAAAAGAGAGTGCTTGTCGGCCGGTAGGCTTTTTAATCGGCTTGAATGAAGGTGCTGCCACACTACTACCGTTTAACTCTGCGTTGTAGCTGACATAGAGTAGGGCTGCCAAAGAGGGCAGGGTGATCGCGTAAAGAGTGCCAAACTCCCAGCCGTTAAGCCCTGTCCAGCTAAAAAGTGCTGCAACTAATAAGCTCCAACCAAGCACATTAAAAGATTCCTTCAGCTGAATTTTCGATTTCCAGGAAAAGTACAAAACACCTGCTCCACCGATGGTGCAAAGTGTTCCAACAATTAGGTAACTGGCTTTTGTGAATGTCATTGTTGTGATGAGTTGTCGAAGAATGCTGGGGTTAGTGCTTCTGAGTCATGCTCATAGCGTGTTCGGTACGTGGATTTCTGCGCAGGAAATAATCAACAATCATTTCGCAAAAACTGTCAAAGAGCTCACTTTCCAACCGGAACGACATCGGACCGATATGCAAGTGATAAGTATTGCAATCAGGGCAGACGGTAATTGAGCTAAATCTGTTTTGAGCCACGAGTTCACTGCGGCAAGCTTTTACTTCACTCATGTGCAATCTTTGTATTTGTTGTTGGCAATACTGTGTAGCGTTGCTCAGTGTACTTTCCACAAGGCATTCAACTTGGCCACTTGATCTGTTGGTCCACCGACAAGCCGCTGTGCTTGTAGAGCACTGTTCCAGTGTTTGGTAAGTCGTTTGCCGGCTTTGCTTAGTGCAGGAGACGAGCAATCCGGGTGATCCTTCAATATTTCCAGATGAGTAATGATCGACTGCGACAGAACCGAGTTAGGTGAGTGGGTATGTCGGCTCATCAAATACAGTAAGGTGGCAAGCAGCACATCCAAATCTGGTAGTTCTTCCAAAGAGTCGGTAACTGACGGCATGGTGATTTCCTGAGAATTTCGTAGATGGTAATGCGAATGATTCTCAGTTGCAAATACTTATTTTTGTCTAATTGGATTCGGATGAATCACAGCTTATTGTGCTGAATGAGTAACTGCCCTGAATTGATTGATGTGGTAACCCGCCGTCATCCTCCGGACAATCCACGGAAAAAATGCATTAAGTAATCGATATGACATAGGCATGCTGGCTCGAATGGCCGGGGATGCGTCCATAAACGTCTGCGATTTCTCGAGTTCCCACCCCCAGTCCGAAAGCGAGTTTGGATCATCGCAGTTCCATCGAAACCAACTCTCTTGCCTCATCTTTTTCATGGCATCGTGTTTGTGCTGATTCTCGACCATTTGCGTTGAAGTGGTGTCAGTTATCAGCCATGAGCCTGGGAATCTCTCACCTATCGGTTTCAGCGCCTTGCGAACTTCAGGTTCATAAAGGTAGATGAGCACGGCTTCCGCCACGAAGCAGTAAGGCCCTGGAAGTTCAGCGACACGATCCAACCATTCGGAATCCATTACACTGGCTGACAACTGCACGCGCCTTTCGGTATCGTCAAAAAATTTCTTCCTCAGAGCCATGGCGTCCGGAAGGTCTATCTCCAACCAATGCGCGTGTCCGTTGTCGAGTCGCTCATATCGCGTGTTTAGTCCAGCTCCAATTTCGATAACCGTTGCTTGTGGTGAGCGGCTCAGAAACTCTTTGACTGCATCATCAAACATTCGCGTGCGAATCGATGCGCCAGTCAAACTCGGAATGCCTTTCCACTTGCTGAAGTCATAATCCAGTGAATCAACGATCTCAATTGCTTTCGGATCGTTTATGAGTCCTCGGTTACTGCGGGTCTCTTCGGCTCGACCGAGTAGGGGGATGAGTAAGGTTTCCTGCACCGGTCCCAGTTCGATTTGTACACCATTCATTTTTAAGCCCTCGCATATCTTGACGATGGTTGGCAGAAATGAGAATGATTCTCATTAGCAACTATACTAATAGGAAACTTTTCCCCTAGCAAGCCATTGACGCAATCGGCGACTTGGGAATGCCTTTACTTCGCCAGGGGGGCGTAACCGATAAGGATTGAGCCATTGGGCGTAGTGACACCAAAAGACATTTAAATCAAAGCTCGGATTCCTCTGCGATTCCTCAACGTAGAAACCATCCAGGTCATCCGGAGTGAGACACCTCCCGTTTACCGATTCGAATTAGACAGTTCCCATAAAAAGGAGTAGTTTCAAAAAATGTGTTTTTAGTCGATCGGACATGCAGATCGGCATTTATCGGCAAATCGCCCAGGAGTAGCGTCAGACAACCACCCAATAGCAACAGAAAACAAAGAAATCCGCTCAAAAACAAAAATTTAAAAGTCGGAGGTATACCTCATGAGAAGTAGTTCAGGGTGCTCGAACGCCTTGCTCAAACGGTCATCCATCTCACTGGGAGTTGCTCTCGCTCTATCTAGCGCAGCACCCGTCTTTGCTCAAGATGATCTTGAAGAAATCATCGTTACCGGCTCCTTCATCAGGAACAGTGACTTTACCGGTGCCAGTCCTGTAGACACTGTGGATCAGGAGACATTGCTGACCTACGGTGCCGCAAACATTGGACAATATATTCGCGACCTCACCTACACCCAAAATGTTGACACCGTTGCCAACGTTTTAGGTGGTGCTGGCGGTGGGCAGGACTCCAATTCGGCGCAATTCAATCTACGTGGACTGGGGGTAAGCAGCACGCTTACTCTGCTTGACGGTCGGCGCAACATTAACGACGCAGCAATCTCGTCCATCTTGCCTGATATAGCAACGGATCGTATCGAGGTGGTGCTGGATGGTGGCTCAGCACTGTACGGATCAGATGCGGTTGCTGGCGTAGTGAACCTCATTCCCATCAAGGAGTATGAAGGTCTAAGGGTAAGAAGCTTCTACCTCCGCGATCAGAACGCTGATTTTGAAGAACCCAAACTAGGTGTGTTATGGGGCCATGATTTTGGTAACGGACTTAACATGGTTGCTGCCTTGGAGATTGGCCGTAAAACTCCTCTGAATAGAGGGGAGCGCCCGGAGTTTCTGAGAGTGGACAACGCGACGTTTATTGGTGCGCCTGGTCACTATCAACTATCTAACGGTGCGCCTTATCTCGACCCCGATTGTGGTGCCTATAATGAAGGTCTGGAAGATAAAGGCATTGATGGGAGTTTTCCCAGTGGCTTTCCAATAGCCGGCGGTCTGTTGTGTGGATTCCACTACGCTCAATGGACTGACTACAACCGAAATGCCAACGACTATGTCTCCTATATCAATACGCGCTATGAAGCCAGCGATGCAGTCACCCTGGAGTTCCAGGCAGCGGTCAGTTATCGGGAGTCGATTTTCCACACAGAGCCGGTAACACCGCTCGCTTCAGCATGGTATGACCAATTCACAATTCCACCTGAGCATCCGGCAAATCCCACCGGGCTTGCCGTGCGGCCGGGCGTTTTCGGTATCGGCACCTACACGGTCTGGAATGGGCTTGAGCAAGGAGTCGGTTCAAAGCCAAGCTATCTTGGAGAATCTTCATTTCAGGAAGATCGCTACCAGTACACCACCGAAGTGTATAAGTTTGGTGCGGAGTTTGAGATCAGTGAGACCTGGGTTGGAGAGGCGTGGTTTGGCTATCAATCCTATGAACAGCGGGTAGACACTTACGATGGTAATGCTTTTCGCCTGATCGAAGCGCTGAATGGGCGCGGAGGCCCGAATGGTGATGAGTGGTTTAATCCGTTCAATTCTCGTGATATTCGTTCCCAGTTTTATGACGCTGATCGCTCCGATGGGCGCTGGACGAATAACACGCAGGAAGTTGTGGACTGGCTGTTTGAAAGTGGAGACCATAATCTGCAGGAAGACCGTTTGATCATCTTCGATGCCATCGTGACAGGTGACCTCTTCGAGTTGCCAACCGGAACAGTGGGATCA
>JAKSCP010000310.1 GCA_022360535.1 Pseudomonadales bacterium
CGTCGTAATTCAATGCCGCTGCAAGGTTCTGAGCTGGTTCTTCGTCGGTCACCGCAGAATAGGTACCCAGGCCATAATAAAGCAAGATGGCAGTCAGCGTAGTAATCAGAAAGAATGACAGTTTCTGCATGGGTTTAGTCCACAGCTATTAATCCCAAAGCTTATCACGAATCAATCCCGCTAAATGGTAGGACGAAAGGGTGGATCAAAAGTTTCAGATTCTGGTTTTGCAGCAGTCTAGCTTATAAAGGCGGCATATTTGCCCTGGCTCTTTAGCAAGTAGTCGCAGATTTCGCGAACTGCGCCGCCACCTCCTGGAAACGTAGTAGTAAAAGAAGCAATGTCTCGAATCGACTCATGGGCATTGGCAACCGCAAAGCTCAGTCCCACTGCTTTCATTACCGGCATATCAGGTAAGTCATCCCCCGCGTAAGCTACCTGATGTGGATCCAGATTTTGCGAAGAGAGTATGCGGTCCAGCGCTTCCAGTTTATTGCTTTGGTTTTGAAACACGATCTCCAGTCCAAGATCTTTCGCCCGTCTGGCGACGGCCGGCGATTCCCTGCCGGTAATAATGCCAACCTGGACCCCACTTCCCATCAACATGCGAATTCCATGGCCATCCTGCGTATTGAATGCCTTTAATTCTTCACCATTTGAAGAAAAATAGAGACAACCATCGGTTAACACGCCATCTACATCCAGCAGTAACAGCTTTATGCCTGCGGCTAATTGGTCGGCTTGGTCAATTGAAGGGTTTGCTTTCATTGAATATCAGCAGAAACGAACAGGGAACAGCTTGCCTAGAGAACGTTGGCTTGCAGCAAGTCATGCATTTTGAGTATGCCCTGCAACTGATGTTCGGTGTCTTTCACAATAACGACATACACATTGGAGTCTTGCATTATCTTTGCCGCCTCGACGGCAAGGGCATTGCCCTGTATATGTTTGTAATCACGAGACATCACTTCATCAATAGTGGTTGATTGGATGTCTTTTCCTTGGTCCAGTGACCTTCTTAAATCGCCATCGGTAAAAACCCCAACGATACCACCGCTACTATCAGTAATGGTGGTGAGGCCAAATCCTTTACTGCTCATTTCAATTAGAGCTTCTGAGAGTGGAGTGCCTTCTCTAACCTGAGGGATCTCCGAGCCTCTATGCATAAGATCTTCGACTTTCACCAGTAGCCGCCTGCCAATATTTCCTCCCGGATGGGAGACAGCAAAATCATCCCGGGTAAATCCCCGCGCTTCCAACGGTGCCATCGCCAGCGCGTCGCCCAATACCAGTGCTGCAGTCGTGCTGGAAGTCGGGGCTAAACCCAGGGGGCAAGCTTCTTCAGCGACGCTGGAGTCCAGCACGATACTTGCTGCATTTGCCAGAGGCGAATTTGCGTCACCAGTCATGGCAATTAGGGAGATGTCTTTGCGTTTTAAAACTGGCAGCAGAGCAGTTATTTCATCGGTGTTTCCTGAATTGGAAAGAGCTAGCACGATATCCTGTTTGGCGATCATGCCAATATCACCGTGGCTGGCTTCAGCTGGATGAACAAACAAGGCGGGAGTGCCGGTACTTGCCAGGGTGGCAGCGATTTTTTTGCCAATATGGCCTGATTTGCCAATGCCCAACACAACCACCCGTCCCCGGCATTTCAGTAGAGCGTTGCAGGCTTGGGTGAAATTATGATCGATACGATCGAGAAGTGCGGCAACAGCCTTGTTTTCTATCTCAATCGTTCTGATTGCGCTTTGTGTAATTGAGGATTCAGAAGCCATGAAGGGCCCGAGGTGTGATTAGAGCGTCGTCTGTTGCTGAACTTGCAGGAACATTAACGTAAACCAGCCACAATAAATAGACAAGAATATGATGCCGCTGAGTCGGCCGATCATTTTGCCTTGTTTGATGCCGCGATAGCAGAAGTAGGAAAGTAATAAGGTCAGCAGCAAAACCACTGAATAGTCGCGATAGAACAATTCGGCGTCGATGGCACCAGCGGCCAACAGACCAGGGAAAGGAAGTACCACAAGCAAGTTATAGATGTTCGATCCTACGATGTTGCCAATAGCAATATCATCGTGACCCTTGAGTACGCAAGTAACCGATATGGCCAGTTCTGGAAGACTTGTTCCCAAAGCGATCACTGTGAGTCCAATAATCGCGGTCGATACCCCTAGAGATTCGGCAATCGATGAGGCTGCCTGCACTAATGCCTCAGCGCTTAATATAAGTAGCATGAGGCCGAGTATTAAGTAGGCCACTGCTTGAAAGTTGCTAATTTCTACAATTTCTTCTTCGTAGATATCAGAAACATCGCCCGTCTTGATGCGTTTCTTGTACAACCGGTAACCGAAGAAGACAGTTATGCCAACCAAAACCGCGGCATCAATAAAACCCAGGTAAAGATCCATCAACAGGGCGCCGGTAGTGAAGGTCACCAATAGCAGCGCGGGAAGTTCTTTGTCGATTAAGGAAGATGGTGGTTTAAGTGGGCTTATGATTGCGGCTATGCCGATAGCGACGCCCACATTGAAAAGATTGGAGCCCAGCGCATTGCCGATTGCCAGTTCCGGTTTACCACCCCAGGCTGAGACTGCTGAGGAAAACATCTCCGGTGCTGAGGTGCCGAATGCCACAATGGTGAGACCAATCATCAGCGGTGATACGCCAAGATTGCGTGCTAGTCCCGAAGCGCCAAAAGAAAACTTGTCTGCCCCCCAGATCAATCCAATAAATCCGAGGACGATAATGACCGAATCGAGGAGCATAGAATAGGGTTAGGCGGCTCAAATAAAGCGGACAATTAGAAGGGTGTTTGACCCTGTTTGCAAGCAATAATTTGCGGCCTTCCCAGTTTCATGCCATTTCCAGTCAATTCATGTAAAATTGCGACCTTGGCCCGGATAGGGCCCCTTGTTCAGTCCAAATTAAGGCGATCTAACTTAGCCTTACCGAAACACGGAGTTCGGTCATCAACCATCACCTTGCATGCAGGCGTCGCACGGCACTGAAGGTTGAAGTGGGAGATAAGCAAATGAATTTATTGAAGAAAGTCCTTGTAAGCTGGGTGTTTGCCGCTGTTATGGCGAATGTCGCTAATGCACAAGAGCTTTCTGCTGTGGAAACAGCAGAGCTGGGAGTTGAAACCCTATTGCAGACCGTCGTGGAATCCAAGGACATGTTTCTTAGTGACCGCGAAGCCTATTTCAATCGTATCGAAGATGTACTTAATACCTTCGTCGATTTCACGGCAGTAGCCGAAGTCGTGATGTCTCGCTATGCGGATTCAGCGAGCGATGAACAAAAACAGCGATTTGCAGATATTCTCAAAACTACGCTGACCAGATTTTACGGCGCGTCTTTAGTCTCCTATAACGGTGAGGAATTGGTTTTCTTGCCACCGAGTAATCCCGATGCTGACCCACGTGCTGACACGGTGGTCGGTATGGAACTGCAGGGCGACTCACCATTGCGCTTACAGTATCAAATGTTTCTGAATGGAAATGATGAGTGGAAGCTGAAGAATCTCAGTCTTGCCGGCATTAATCTCGGCAGACAGTACTACACCCAATTTGCTGCGCTGATGTCGCAGCATGATAACGACATCGACGTTGTCCTGGATAACTGGAGATAGCAGGGCAGGACAACGAATTGGACCCGTCAGAAATCAAGCAGCTATTAGAGGCTGCGTTTCCCAATTGTGAAATTGCCGTCGAAGGTGGAGACGGCAAATTTCTAATCACCGCCATAGGATCTGTTTTCGAAGGCTTGAACGCTGTGAAGCGACAGCAGTCAGTCTATGCTGTTCTCAATGAACACATCAGCAGCGGCGCAATCCATGCTGTAACGATGCGCTTGATGACTGCCGAAGAAAGCGGCTCCACCTAATTCTAAAATTTTTCCATGGATCGACTTTTAATTAATGGTGGAGTGAGTCTCGAGGGTGAGATTCGAATCGCTGGTGCCAAGAACTCTGCCCTACCAATTCTCGCAGCAACTCTGCTCACCCACGAAACCGTGCAGGTATGCAATTTGCCTCATTTGTATGACATCACCACGATGTTGGAGCTTTTGGGGTGCATGGGTGTGCAACCCATAGTGGATGAAAAGCTTAATGTCGAAGTGGACAGCAGCACCATCCAGCATCTCAGTGCACCCTATGAACTGGTTAAGACCATGCGTGCATCGATCCTGGTGCTTGGTCCGCTGCTTACACGCTACGGTAAAGCAGAGGTTGCTTTGCCCGGCGGCTGTGCCATTGGCAGTAGACCAGTGAATTTGCATATCAGCGCCCTGGAGGCAATGGGAGCCACTATTGTGGTGGAAGATGGCTACATTAAGGCGTCCGTTGAAGGCAAATTGAAGGGCGCACACATCTTTATGGATCTGGTAACGGTTACCGGCACAGAGAATGTGATGATGGCCGCGACCCTGGCAGAAGGGCAAACAGTCATTGAGAACGCGGCGCGGGAGCCAGAAGTCGTTGACCTGGCCAATTGTCTGGTAGAGATGGGTGCCGATATTTCCGGCCAAGGCACGGATACCATAGTCGTGAATGGAGTCGATGAGTTAAAAGGCTGCAGCTACTCGGTGATGCCTGATCGAATCGAGACAGGAACTTACCTAATCGCTGCCGCAGCGACTCGAGGCCACATCAAAGTCAAAGATACACGACCAGATATATTGGAATCGGTGCTAAGCAAACTTGAACAAGTGGGCGCTGAAATCAAAGTTGGAGAAAACTGGATCGAACTGGATATGCATGGCCAGCGCCCCCATTCCGTGTCAGTTCGAACTGCACCTTATCCGGCCTTTCCCACAGATATGCAGGCGCAATTTACTGCACTGAATTCGGTTGCGGATGGAACTGGTTCTATCACCGAAACTGTATTCGAAAATCGATTTATGCATGTGCACGAAATGAACCGCATGGGTGCCTCAATTAAAGTAGAAGGCAATACCGTAATAGTGGAAGGGGTGGATGCCTTGAAAGGCGCCCCGGTCATGGCTACCGATTTACGTGCATCGGCTAGTTTGATTATTGCCGGTCTGGTTTCAGAAAATGAAACCAGCGTGGACCGCATTTATCATATTGATCGCGGTTATGAATGTATTGAAGAGAAACTGCAATTGCTCGGCGCGCGTATACGCCGAGTGCCAGCTTAAATCCCGTTCTTCTAATAGCAAGTTATTTTCTAATATCGACAAAGAGCCATGAGTGCTTCACCGTTAGTCATTGCCTTGACCAAGGGCCGAATCCTTGAAGAGACACTGCCTCTGTTCGAGCAGGCCGGGATTGTGCCTGCAGAAGATATAAAGACCAGTCGTAAGCTGCTGTTTGATACAAGTCTCACAGATGTGAAGCTGATGGTGATACGAGGCTCCGATGTGCCTACCTATGTAGAATTTGGCAGCGCCGATATGGGCGTCTCCGGTAAGGATTTGATTTTGGAATATGGTAGTGAAGGTTTTTATGAGCCATTGGATCTCAAGATCGCCGCTTGTCGGCTAATGACTGCGCAGCCAGTAAATACCTCGCTGCCTTCCGGTCGGCTCCGTGTGGCTACCAAGTTCACTAATATCGCGAAGCGCTATTTCGCCGAGCAAGGCCAGCAGATCGAGTTGATTAAATTGAATGGCGCTTTGGAGTTGGCACCTTCCATGGGGCTTGCTGATGTCATCGTTGATATCGTAGATACAGGGAAGACTTTGAAGGCAAATGGTCTTGAGGCAAAAGAGACTATTGCTGAGATTTCATCGCGCATTATCGTAAACAAAGCGTCGATGAAAATTAAACATGGAATTATCTCTGACATTCTTTCGAAACTTAGACAGGCAGTCAGTCAAGGCTAAGTACGGACTTAGAGCCTAAGCTTATGCAATCAATTTCCAATCAAATCAAACAGCTTTCTACTGCCGACTCTAACTTCGAGCAAGAGCTACTCGCCTTACTTGAGCGGGACATGCTGGTGGCCGATGAACTGACTCAAACCGTGCAGGAGATTTTGCAGCAGGTGAAGTCTCGCGGTGATGGGGCGCTGGTTGAGTACACCAATCGCTTCGACAGCTTCGATGTTACTGACTTTTCAGAGCTGGTTATCGAGCAGGATCAACTGCAGGCGGCCCTGGAGCGACTGGATGACAAGCAACGTCAGGCGCTAACCCATGCAGCAGAGCGTATTCGTCGTTACCACGAGAAACAGAAACAATCTTCCTGGCACTATGAAGAGGCGGATGGTTCCGTCTATGGGCAAAAAGTCAGCCCGCTGGATAGAGTTGGCGTCTATGTACCAGGCGGTAAAGCAAACTATCCCAGCTCGGTTTTGATGTTGGCCATTCCTGCGCAGGTGGCGGGTGTGAAAGAAATCGTTGCCACAGTGCCAACGGCGTATGGGGAAGACGGCAATCTGGTCTTTGCAGCTGCGGCGTTAGCAGGCGTAAACCGAGTGTTTACTATCGGTGGTGCTCAAGCTGTGGCTGCCATGACTTACGGCACGGAATCTGTGCCTCGAGTAGATAAGATCACCGGCCCCGGCAATAGCTATGTGACTGTTGCCAAAAAACTGGTCTTTGGTGAAGTTGGTATCGACATGATCGCTGGTCCATCAGAGCTAACCATTATCTGCGATGGTCAAACCGATCCCGACTGGATCGCCATGGATTTGTTTTCACAAGCCGAACACGACGAGCAGGCGCAGTCTATATTGATTACCACCGATGCTGAGTTTCTGGAGCGGGTTAAACAGAGTATCGACAAACTGTTGCCAGAGATGGAGCGGCGTCAAATCATAGAAACCAGTTTGCTGAATCGGGGATTTTTCGTGATCGCGGAAGATATGGAGAAGGCCGCAGTCGCAAGTAATTTGATCGCGCCAGAGCACCTGGAGTTGTCAGTGGAAGATCCGGACGGTTTGTTGAACTACATCGACAACGCTGGCGCAATTTTCCTGGGCCGTTATGCGGCGGAAGCGTTGGGTGACTACTGTGCGGGCCCCAGTCATGTGTTGCCTACTTCTGGCACGGCAAGGTTCTTTTCGGCACTGGGAGTTTATGATTTTCAGAAGCGTTCCTCGATTCTGAATTGCTCGGCTGCCGGGGCTAACAAGCTGGCGGGCACCGCTTCGGTGCTTGCGCGGGAGGAGCATTTACAAGCCCACGCCCTTTCCGCAGAGTATCGTCTGGACCCCGATCAGGATTCTTGATCGGTAGTGGGTGGAGTGGAAATCAGACACCCTGCGCTTCGATAATAATGGCCTGACCAAATCCCAAGGTTGTGGGTAGATTGTGGGTCTGACCATTTCTATACACTTGTATAGTTACCGTATCCCCAGGTTTTTTGTTGCGTATTTCCATCATGATGTTCTGGCCATCGATCACCGTGGTTTCTTCCACACGGGTAATGACATCGCCAGGTAGTATCCCAGCGCGCTCTGCCGCTCCGCCCGTATCCACGCTCTCTACCAACATGCCGCGGATATGATCTACCCCAAAAAACAACTGTGATGAGTTTTCGTCCAGAGCTTCACCGGTTAGCACACCAAGGTATCCAGAGTTTGCGGCAATCGCGTCATTCACCATTTCCCTCAGGGCGGGGATCGCTGTGCTGGCGGGAGTAGCGAAGCCGATGCCTTCGAAATTTCCAGATTCAGAAAAAATCGAAGAATTAATGCCGACTAATTTGCCGTTGCGATCTATCAATGCGCCTCCCGAGTTGCCTGGATTGATGGCAGCATCAGTTTGAATCAGTGACATGCCTTCTTCGTTAAACGAAACCGCGCTTACGATTCCCTGAGAGACCGATTGACCAATATTGCGTGGATAGCCGATGGCGAACACGATATTGCCAATCTCCAGTCCACTGTCAGAACCGACCTCAATAGGTATCAGATCATCAGCATTGATATGAAGTACGGCAAGGTCATTGGCCTGGTCCCAGGCCACTACTGTGGCTGGAGTCTTGCGTCCGTCGCTTAGCGTGACTTCGGTATCGAAAGCGTCGAATAAGGTGTCCACCACATGCAGGTTGGTGAGAATGAATCCTTTGTCATCTACGATCACGCCCGAGCCTAGACTCGCTCGTTCCCCAAGATAGAGATTCAATCTGTCTTCGGAAGCGCGCTCGACAGATTCTACGTTGACGCTGGTGGCGCTGATTGCGACGACGGAAGGAGATGCCTTGGCAATAGCATCGGCGAATGAAGGTTGTGTGTCAGTAACTTGAACCGGTGCGATGGGCCGCTGACTTATTGCTGCGAGTTCTTCAAGTTGTCGATATTGCACGACCACAATAGCCAGTAAGATGCCGCACATCGCTGGCCAACCAACAAACTGGAGAAGTCTAACTATACGGTCCATGGCTTTCACATGCCTATCTATATGCATGTCCACCCACATGCACGTCCACATGCTAATGGGGTGCTATGGTATGATTGCATCGCTAAGTCACTATACAGCGAAGGCAATTACGAATTCAATGTCCGTCTCCCTTCAAGAACTGGAATCAGAACTCAATAGAATTCTACAACCAAATTCGTTTCAGGATTATTGCCCTAACGGTTTGCAAGTTGAAGGCAAACCGAAGGTAAGCAAACTGATTTCAGGTGTTACTGCCTCACTTGCCCTAATCGAGTCGGCGATCACACTTAATGCCGATGCCTTGTTGGTACATCACGGCTATTTTTGGAAAGGCGAGAATCAGACTGTGGTTGGTATGAAGAAGGAGCGCATCAAACTGCTGCTGGATAACGATATCAGTTTGTTTGCCTACCATCTTCCTCTCGATGCTCATGCCAGTCTTGGTAACAATGCGCAGCTTGGTAAACTAATGGGAGCGAAAACCAAGGCCGCCACCGGTCGACCAGGTGAGCCAGAACTGGTTTTGATTGGAGAGTTGCCAGAGGTTAAAACACCTCGTGAGTTTTCGCGCATACTTGGTGAGCAGCTACAAAGAGAGCCGGTCTGGGTTGAAGGTAGAACTGATCAGATTAAAACACTTGCCTGGTGCACGGGCGCTGCACAAAACTACTTTGAATTAGCGATTGCGGCTGGTGTCGATGCCTTTGTGACAGGTGAGATATCTGAGCCTAGTGCACATCTGGCTAGGGAGTCCGGCGTGCATTTTTTCTCTGCGGGGCATCATGCTACAGAACGTTATGGCGTGCAGGCGGTGGGCGAATACCTGACGACGCAGCTTGATGTGCAACATCAGTTTGTGGATATCGACAATCCCGCTTAAGCGAAATTCTAGCGTTCGTTAAACGATCTCACGCTGCTTCAATAAATCGACGACCTGATCCAGGCACTGTTCTACAGACAGTGCTTCGGTA
>JAKSCP010000133.1 GCA_022360535.1 Pseudomonadales bacterium
ACTCAACGTCGGAGACCATTCTGTCTTCCATTGCGAAGCCGTAATCAGTCTCTAGAAGATTGTCTATTGAAAGCAGCAAGCCGCCACAAAGCACCAGGAGAAAGCATGAAGAGAAAATTTCGAATCCAACAAGAACTTTGGAGAATCTGAATTTCCTCGGGTCTGTTGTACCTTTTGATCCGGCTTTCAGTATTTCATCGACATTGGGATTCGAAGACATCCAAGCTGGCATGAGACTGCTGCATAGCCAGATTGCAGCGGTAAAGACCAACGAAGAGATCACTACATTTTGATCGAGTGTAAAAACCCAGGTACCAGGCAAACCGGTAGGGATTTGATCGTCCACCGCCTGAAACATCTCATTGACACCGTTCAATCCGACTTGCGCAATCAGTAAACCTGCCGCCGCACCCAACAAACAAATTACTAGTGATTCCAGCAATGCCTGCCGAATGAGGACCCAGCGAGAGGAGCCCACCGCGTTACGAATTGCGAACTCTTGATCCCGTTCCATACCACGGGACAATAGCAAGTTGGCAATATTGAGACAGGCCAGAAATAGTATTACCAGCGTGGTCACAGCCATGGCGCTGAACAGAACCGATCCCGTTTCCATGAAGAAAGTATTAATCGGCCTGACAACCGCACCCTCATTACTTTGATAGATATCCGAATATTCTTGGCGCAGTCGGGTCATGACAGCCTGGATCTCTTCATTGGCCTGATCCATACCTACTCCTTCCGCCAATATCCCCATGGGAGTAAGTTGAAACCGTACGCTTACTGAGGGTTCGGTGAGATTCTCCAGCTTCAGAGGGACCAGCAGGTCGAAGTTGATAGGGAAAGAAACCCCTTCAGGCATGACACCGATAATGGTATGTGGGGTCTCATCGAGCCGGGTTAGTTGTCCAACGATGTCGGGGTCACCGGCATAGTAATTCTGCCAGACACCATGGCTCAGTATTACGACATCCTGCGCGTTCAATCCCTCATCGGACGGAATAAGGGGCCTGCCCAAGACAGGCACCATGTTGATGGCCTGCAATATATTGGGCGAGATCCTGATGGTATTAAAAATAGTAGTGCGATCATTCCAGTTAAATCTCGATTGTGCAAACGCGTCCATCGCTCCAAATTCTTCAAAACTGGTAACGCTTGATGCCATTTCCTGAAAGACATATGGATCAAGCGTGTTAGCAAAGTTTACAAACCCAGTGTCCAGGTTGAGGGAAGTGGCATAAACCAATCGGTCGGCATTGGGAAAATCGTATTGCTTATAGGAAGTGTTATAGACCAAAGAGAAGACGATCAGAGACAGCCCCAGGCTCATGGCGATAACGAGTATGCATAAAGCGGAATGGCCCGCCTTACGGGCGATCAGGCGAAGGGCATATTTCAGCTCAAACCACAGGGTCATATCTTCCTTCCTTTATATAGGGCAGCCAGCTTGCTAGTCATGATGCAGTGCCTCACCCGGCTCCAGCGCCACTACCTGCCGGGCAGGAAAGTAGGACGCCGCAATAATCAAACCGCTCAGGAGCAGCGTGACAGTGACGAATACGAAAGGTATGGACTGCCCGACATCAGTGAATATAGTGGCCAGCGCGCCTCCCACCAGAAGCGCAGCACCACCGCCTATTACCAGGCCGGCCAATAGATAGGCCACGCCCTGACGGAGATACATCCAAATGACTTTTATATTGCTGGAGCCAAGGGCACGGCGAATACCGATCTCACGAGTGCGCTGCACCACCGAGCGGGAAATCACCCCAAAAATGCCGGTACCCGCCAGCAGCAGCGTAAAGAGCGAAATGGCGATAAAAATATCCCTCAGCGCGGTGAAGATCTGCGTGGTTTCATTCAATACCGACGCCATGGGCTTGATGTCGTATATGGCGATATCGCGGTCTACAGCAGTAATCGCCTCCCGCAACAAACGCTCATAGTCGGACTGGCCGTAGGTGGTTTCAGCCACCACACTTAGCGTATTGAATGGCGCAACCTGACTGATGGGGAGATAAAGCGTGCTTAGACGGTCAAGTCCTGACAACGGCATCCCCTGCTTGATGGTGTCTGTTACGCCGACAATCGTGCGCCAGATACCGTCGTTGAGTTCTGTTATCTGGATTTGTTTCCCCAACGGGGATTCGGCGGGCCACAGCCTGGCAGCAAAGGCCTCATCGATGATGATGACCGGCTGTGAATCGAGACTGTCGGTGGCATCGAATTGGCGGCCCTCAACAAGAGGAACATCAAGAAGCTGGAAATAGTTACTCGTTATTGCAGCCACATATTGCACATCGGAAGAATCATTCTGCTCCACCTCGCGATCGCTCAAGGTGTAGCCGGATCTTCTATTGAAGCGGGTGGGCAAGTCGGAAACTACAACCGTTTCGGTGACAGCAACGTCTGATTGCAATTGGCCCTGCAGGCTCTCGATAAAATTGAATCGCTGTGAGGTAGTCATGTACCGCCGGGGCAGCTCAATATTGGCGGTCATCAGTCCTTCCTCTTCAATTCCGTAATCGGTATTGGCTAATGCCACAATGGCAGCGACCAGGATCCCGCTCACAATCAGGAGAAAACAGGAGGTGATCACTTCACCGCCTACCAATAACTTGATAAGGGTAGTGCCGCTTCTGTCCGTGGTGGAATGCGCATCTCCCATTAAACTGTCGGATGCCTTCATTCTTGATGCACGCCAGGCGGGGAATAAACCACTGCACAGCCAGATGACTGCGGTGGCAACGAGGCTGGCAGCTACCACACTGCCATCAAAGACAAAGCGCCAACGTTGTGGTACACCACCCGGAAGCTGGGATGCCACATTGGTGTAAATGGAATTGATATAGTCGAAGGCAACCAGGGTTAACAGTAAGCCTAATGTGGCTCCAATCACACAGACCAACAGCGACTCCAATAGCCCCTGCCTTATCAGTTGACTATCGGAGGAACCCACCGCACTGCGGATGGCAAACTCGCCACGCCGCTCCAGCGAGCGGGTGATCAACAGATTACCGATATTCAGGCAAGCAAGGATCACGATTACGGCCGTTGCCAATACCAACACCGTTCCGATCGAACCCCCATTCTCAAAGAATAGTTGGGTCAGATAGTTGGCCCGTGCCGAGGTGTGGTCACCGTAGTAGTCCGGAAACTCGTTACTCAACCGGGTCAGCAGACCGCTAATTTCCACGTTGAGAGATTCCAGTGTTGCACTTTCATGCAGAACTCCCACGGGTGTAATGCGCACCTGCCCGGCCGGTTGAGTGGCGACGGGCCAACGAAACGGTAACCACAGACTTTCGCTAAAAGGAAAGCTGACACCTTCCGGCATTACTCCTACGATGGTATGAGGGATCTCATCCAAATTCGTTTGCGTTCCAACCACTCCTTCGTCTGCGGCGTAATATTGCTCCCAGATGCTATGGCTAAGCACTACGACTCGCTCAGCACCAGGTACGCCATCGGATTCGACCAGGGTTCTCCCAAGCAGAGGTGAAAGATTGGCTGTTTGCAGCAGATTGGGTGTGATCTCAACCGCTGATACGCGACGTGTGGTCTCCCCATCATTCAACCTTGATTGTCCGGCGGCGCGGATGGCGCCGAACTCGGAAAACGCGGTGAGGGATTCCTGCATCACCTGGTAGGTGAACAAGTTGACGGAGTCGATGCTCTCCGCCGTATTGCTGTCCGTATTGATGCCATATAAGTATGTCCAGTTTTCCGAGTCCTGGAATTCGTAAGGCCGGTAGGTCGTGTTATAGGCAAGGGCAAACACCACCAGGGAGATGGCCAGGCTGAGCGCGACAGCAAACACACACAGCGCCGAATGACCCAAATTTCTGGTCAGCAATCTGACGGCATACTTAAGATCAAACCAGAGAGACATTATTCACTCCGATATGCAAATTGTTGGCAACAGAATTCGATTTACTCATAACGCAGCGCATCCCCAGGCTCCATGGCCACCGCTTTTCGAGCAGGTAAATAACAGGCCACACAGATTATTGTTGCCAACGCTGTCACTACCAGAGCAAAAATAGTCGGTATGTAGTTGCTGCCCTGATAACCTATGGTCGAGTTAGTAAATAGAAGGAGTAATATGGCTGGAACGGCGCCCACCAGCGTACCTATCAATAAATAGTTAAACCCTTGCCTGATAAAGCGCCTGATAATTTTGAAATTGGAAGACCCCAGTGCCCGTCGAACCCCGATCTCATGTGTTCTGACAAAGATGGAGCGCGCGATTACCCCGTAGATTCCGATACTCGCAACGACCAGGGTAGCCAATGCAAACGCCTGGAATATCGTTCCGGTGACCGGTATATCGCCCATATACAGTGACATTTCTTCTTCCAGCGAGCGTACATTTTCCAGCGGGATATCACGATCGACAGTCGTCGCGAGGTCAGGAACGCCCGGCTGCGGGTCTCGATCGAATCGCCACGCACCGGAGTACTCGGCGGTTTCGCCACGCCGC
>JAKSCP010000335.1 GCA_022360535.1 Pseudomonadales bacterium
AGCCATACTCGGTCATGAAGGTGCAGGCATCGTGCGAGAGATAGGCCCTGAGGTCAAATCGGTGAAAGTCGGTGATGCGGTCATTCCTTTGTATACCCCGGAGTGCCGCGAATGCGACTTTTGTTTGCACCCAAAAACCAATCTCTGTCAGTCAATTCGTGTTACCCAGGGCCAGGGCTTGATGCCCGATGGCAGCAGCCGTTTCTCGCTGGACGGCGAACCACTCCTTCATTATATGGGCTGTTCAACGTTTTCAAACTTCACCGTACTCCCTGAAATTGCCGTAGCCAAGATTCGCGATGATGCTCCGTTCGATAAGGTTTGCTACATCGGTTGTGGGGTCACCACTGGTGTTGGCGCCGTAGCGTTTGATGCGAAAGTGGAGCCGGGGAGCAATGTCGCAGTCTTTGGTCTGGGTGGAATCGGCTTAAATGTTATTCAAGGTGCGCGCATGGTTGGTGCCGATCGCATTATTGGCATTGATATCAACCCGGAGAAAGTTGAGATCGCTAAAAGCTTTGGTATGACTGACTTCATCAATCCGACAGAAGTAGATAATGTCACTCAAGCTGTTGTCGATCTCACCAATGGCGGAGTCGACTACTCCTTCGAATGCATTGGCAACGTCGACGTCATGCGCGAGGCTTTAGAGTGCTGCCACAAAGGCTGGGGAGAATCCTTCATCATTGGTGTCGCCGGCGCTGGACAGGAGATATCGACGCGCCCATTTCAATTGGTTACCGGCCGATCCTGGAAAGGCACAGCCTTCGGTGGCGCAAGAGGTCGCACCGATGTGCCACGCATCGTCGAATGGTATATGGACGGAAAGATTGAAATAGACCCGCTCATCACCCACACCATGCCGTTAGACGACATCAACACAGCATTCGACCTGATGCATGCTGGTGAAAGCATCCGTTCCGTAGTGATTTACTAAAGCAGGGCAACCATTCATGAAATACCTACACACCATGGTTCGCGTTAGCGACCTCGAATCATCCCTGGAATTCTATTGTGACAAACTCGGCCTCCAGGAGTTGCGCCGCCATGACAGTGAGCAAGGTCGCTTCACATTGGTGTTTCTGGCCGCACCGGGCGATGAAGAGGCCCAGGTCGAGCTCACTCACAATTGGGATCCGGAAGAGTATGGTGAGGGGCGTAATTTCGGGCATCTTGCCTACCAGGTAGATGATATCTACGAAACATGTCAGCGCCTGCAGGAAAAAGGCGTCGTTATTAACCGACCACCACGGGACGGCCGCATGGCATTCATCAGGTCGCCGGACAACATTTCAATCGAACTGTTGCAGAAAGGGGAAGCTCTGCCCGCCAAGGAGCCTTGGGCCAGTATGGAAAATACTGGACACTGGTAGACCATCCTTGAGCCAGTGTCTCTGCTCGTTTATGATACTGGCCCTTCGCAAGAGTCCCTCTTTGGCTTCGAATAACTCCTGATTTCGACGCCCCTGATTCAAAGTACGGACAACCAAGCACTAGCACTAATCGGAAGCTTTGCAATGCAACTACTCGATGGAACCGCCTGTTCTCAAGAAATCCGCCAGGAAATTGCCGCCCAGGTAAAAGAGCTGAAAGCCGCCGGTAAGCGTGTTCCCCATTTGGCCGCTGTATTAGTTGGCAATGACGGGGCCAGCCAGAACTATGTGGCGATGAAAGTTCGTGACTGTGAAGAAATCGGGTTCAACTCAACCCAGGTTCGCATGGATGAAAACACCAGCGAAGAAGCGCTGCTGGCCAAAATAGATGAACTAAATAATGACCCTGACATCGACGGCTTCATTGTCCAGCTGCCAGTACCACCGCAGATCGACGAAAACAAAGTCATTCTTGCGATCGATCCGGCGAAAGACGTCGATGGTTTCTGCCCGGAAAATGTTGGCAATATGTGCCTGGGATTGCCGACGTTCATTTCAGCCACACCGAACGGCATCATGGAGCTGCTAAAACGCTACGACATCGAAACTGAGGGTAAACACTGCGTTGTGCTGGGGCGAAGCAATATCGTTGGCACTCCGATGGCAATTCTCATGTCCCGCAATTCAAAACCTGGAAATGCCACAGTAACGGTTGCGCACAGCCGAACGGCCAACCTCAAAGAGCTGTGCCGTAGCGCAGACATATTGATTGTCGCTATCGGCAAAACAGAATTTGTCACCGCGGACATGGTAAAAGAAGGCGCAGTGGTAATCGATGTGGGTCAGACCCGGGTACCTGATGATTCTCGCAAGTCCGGTTTTCGGAATGTCGGCGATGTCGACTTCGAAAACGTGAAAGACAAGTGTTCTTACATTACCTATGTCACCGGCGGCGTCGGACCCATGACGCGTGCCTCACTATTGCAAAACACCTTTAAAGCCTATCAACGAAGAGTGGAAACCCATCATGTTTGAAGCCTTGCAGCCCCTCCCCCCCGATCCGATTCTTGGTTTATCTGCCGCCTTTCGGGCAGACACTAATTCGAAAAAAGTCGACCTCGGTGTTGGTGTCTATAAAGATGCGGCAGGGAATACACCGGTGATGCGGGCCGTGAAAAAAGCGGAAGAGTTGCTGCTCAGCGGACAAGCCACCAAGGCTTACGTGGGACCAACTGGGTTCGGCGAATATAACGAGATCATTGCCTCAATGCTTTTGGGCGAAGAACTCAAACAGAGCCTTGGTGGACGTCGCGTTACCGTGCAAACTCCGGGAGGTTGCGGCGGACTGCGCATGGCCGCCGAGTTCATTCGCAAGGCAAACCCTGACGCAACCGTCTGGGTCAGTGATCCTACCTGGGCTAACCATGTCCCATTATTAGGTTCAGCGGGGCTGGGCATTGAAACCTACCCCTACTACGACTACGAAAAACACAGCGTACGCTTCGAGGAAATGCTGGCAACCCTGAAACAGGTTCCGAAAGGAGATCTGGTGTTATTGCACGGTTGCTGCCACAACCCAAGCGGTGCCGATCTCAGCCAGGAACAATGGCAAGCGGTGAAAGATGTCGCGCTGACTCAGGGTTTTACCGTATTTATTGATCTCGCCTATCAGGGACTGGGTGATGGCCTGGTTGAAGATGTGTACGGCGTGCGCCTAATGGCGGAAGCCTTACCAGAGCTCATTGTCGTGAGCTCTTGCTCGAAGAACTTTGGATTATATAGAGAACGAACCGGCGCGCTCACCCTAACCTGTACCAGTGAGCAAGCCGCGACGGCCGCGACGACGCTCTTGGCGGCGGCAGCCCGTGCCAATTATTCCATGCCACCAGATCATGGCGCATCTATCGTGCAAACAGTGATGAGCACTCCAGAGCTACATGCAGACTGGGAATCTGAACTTGCTGAGATGCGCGACCGCATCAATGGACTGCGCTCCTTATTGGTAAACCGGTTAGCCGAAGCAGGTGTAGCTGGTGATTTCAGCTTTATCGAGAAAGAAAAAGGCATGTTTTCTTTCCTGGGAGTCAATAAAGAGCAGATTCAAGCGCTGATCAATGACTATAGCATCTACATCGTTAACTCCAGCCGCATCAATGTGGCGAGCATCAACGAAGAAAATATCGATTACCTCACCACCAGCATTGCTGCGGTGTTAAAGTAAGACGTAAGGAATTTGGCTCAAAGTCTAGCGGTGCCAGCTAGACTTTGACCGCCATGACGTCGGAAGACGCCCCTTGAATCACACAGTTGGTTGTGGCACCTGGTAGCTGCATCCAATCATCTTCCTTGCTGTGGCTACCAACTATCACCAAGTCGGCTTCCAATTGCTCCGCAAGGCGTTTTATCTGAAAGGCAGGCTCTCCATGCACCAAAAAGATGCGATCACTGGGGACGGTCAAACCTGCACGCTGTAACAACTCCCTCACTCGCAAAGCTGTATGATCAAGCATCCGCTGCGCATGAGAATCACAAGGGGATTGGGAGAGAACCGAGGGGTCGTGCAGGCCTTTTGTCAGTACATGCACTACATGCAGGCCTGCGATGTCATCCGCACACATCTGACTGACGCGAGTGGCGAGCGATTCCGACACCGGAGTCAGATCGAGCGCTAGTAGCAATTTCGTAAATTTAGCCAAGACCTTGAAACCTCACTGTTGCAGACTGCGCCTCTGAGATCCAAACGAATCTCCTGATACGGTAAGTAGTCTAGTGGGGTCCAGTCCAGCGTTGCTTGATCTATGTCAAGCTGATCTTGATTGCAATGACTCGCGTACTTTGTCGGCAAAATCACGCAAGACGGCTTCCGTGGTCTCCCAACTAATGCAGGCATCGGTGATTGACACCCCTGGGCGGATTTCTTCCAGGTCGTCAGGGATAGGCTGATTCCCCTCCTCAAGATTACTCTCCAGCATCACACCGACAATAGATTGATTACCTGCAGCCAGCTGATCGGCAACAGAATTCAATACCTCAATTTGCTTTTCGTGATTCTTCTGCGAATTGCCATGACTGCAATCGATCATGATGTTTTCATCATGACCTGCTTTGCGCAATTCTCCTTCACATCTGGCCACACTCTCGGCATCAAAATTGGGAGACTTGCCACCTCTTAAGATGACATGACAATGGGGATTGCCTTCGGTACGAAATACAGCGACCCGCCCTTCACCTGTCACACTGATAAAACTGTGATTCGCTGAAGCAGATCGAATCGCATTGATCGCCACCATAACATCACCATCGACGTTATTCTTAAAGCCAATGGCGGATGAGATTCCACTAGCCAGTTTTCTATGAGTGGGCGATTCCGTAGTTCTTGCACCGATAGCAGTCCAACTCACCAGGTCTTGCAGATATTGGGGCGAGATCAGATCCAACGCCTCAATGGCGATGGGTAGACCAATTTCAGCAATGTCCAACATCAACTTGCGGCCTATGCGAATGCCGTGATCAATACGATGACTGCCGTCCAGGTAGGGATCGTAGATCAGCCCTTCCCAGCCAACTGAAGTGCGTGGTTTCTCAAAATAAACCCGCATTAGTATCAGCAGTTCATTAGACAATTCGTCTGCCAATGGCTTCAGCCGCCGTGCATACTCCAGCGCTTCTTCTGGATTGTGTATCGAGCAGGGCCCAACCACGACAATGAGTCGGGATTCACTTCTGTCCAGAACTCCCTTCACAGCCCTATGGCCTTCTTTCACGGTTTTCAGTGCATTGCCTTCCAGATTGAATTCTGCTTTCACATCATCTGGCGGCGGCAACAGTTCGTGGCCGGTAATGTGCAGGTTGTAAATTGCTTTGGTGCCCTTTCCCATGATTCTTACGCTGATTTTGGTCTGGTTTTCAGGAGGGTGGATTATGGGTGAAACAGCGACTTAACTCAAAGTCTATTCGCCTGTTTTTTCGACTATTTTCGGCTTGCCCGAGCTCTCGCATTTCGCTACATTTGCCCGCCTCAATGCAGTCAATCATCAGGGATATGCAATGCCAAAGGCCAGTGAACTCAAGAAAGGTATGATTGTAGACATAAACGGTGTGCCTCACATTGTGAAGCAATTGGAAGCCAAGTCCCCTTCATCCAGAGGAGCTGCCACCCTGTATAAAGTGAGATTCAACAATCTTCAGACCCACCAGAAACTGGATGAGTCTTTCAAAGGCGATGATTTGTTGAAGGACGCCGACTGCAACCGCGTGGCTGTGCAGTATTCGTATAAGGACGGCGACAGTTACTTTTTCATGAACCAGGAAGACTACAGTCAGTATGAAATGCGCACTGAGCAATTGCAGGATCAGATTCCCTTTTTGGTGGAGCAACAAGAAGACATCATCGCCCTGTTAATGGATGGAAATTTATTGGGCATTGAATTACCGCAGTCTGTAACGCTGGAGATAATTGACACACCGCCTGCCTTAAGTGGCGCCTCTGCAACGAATCGCAGCAAATCAGCGACTCTGGCAACCGGCCTCGAAGTTCAGGTTCCTGAATACATGGCACCCGGTGAGTCGATAAAAGTGAACACGGCAACCGGGAAATTCATGTCCCGAGCGTGATAAACGCTCAGAGCAACAACCAAATTGCCAGTACACAAACGCAAGCACCGGCGAGAATGCCCAGCATCAAACTATAGCGCTCTTCATTAGTCTGATAGGTCCAGGGCTGGCCCTCTTCTAACTTTCCATCATCGAGCACTTTTTCCAGTTCAGCGAACTCCTCTTCCGACATGTCTTCTTCTGCTGGCTGCACGGCGACCGGCTCAACCACATCGATCTGTAGGGTGTTGCCATCAGGCATCATGCCACGTCGGGTCGCCCGCCGATTGACTGCTGTGCTAACTGCAGCCTTTTTTCTGGCAGGCCTTCTTCCCCGTCGCGTGGCTTGCTGCGCATCAACGAGACCTTTCTCCAGCAGGATATCTCTCGCCTGGCGATAGGCTTTAGTACTCATGGACAGAATGCGCCGCTCTGGGTTGCGCCCTTTCGCAAAACCCAAGAGCGTAAATCGAAATCTTGGATCTTTAAGCACGGTCAACAACGATTGTTTGTATTCATCTCTCTCGATAAACGATTCCGCCAGGGCGTATTGATCATCGATACTAAGCCCACTCTCTTCCACTTCTGTCCATTCGGTGTTCTGTAAGTGTTGTAGAACACTGAGAAGGAACCAGCGCGCAATTTCGCGCATACTCTGTTGTCCCAGACTCTGCTCAATTCGCAGCACCGTGTCACCCACACTGTCGTTCGCCTCGCATTGCAGACCGAGGGAACTGGCAAAGGCTATCTGATGCGCGGATAGCAGGGATTCGGGAGCAGCCTGTGGGCTAGGAGTACTCATTATTGGGGAATGAATTGACCAGTTTTCAAAAAGTGAATCGTATGATCTATGACATCGTTGTTGCGCATCATGATGGTATGAATAACAGGCAGAACCAGATGTTCTTTCATGCCAGTAACCTTGGTTGATTCCACGGTCACTACACTGTCATTGCTCTCACCCAGCAAAACCCCACCCAGGGGATTGATACTGACGTTACCAGCGATGACCCCCAGTTCGAATTCAACTGGGCCGAGTTCATGAATGATACCCCCGCTATCGGTTCCCAGTGCCTTGGCACTAGGCCCTAAAAGTCCGAAGCCGGGCCAGCCACGAATTTCATCAACGATACCCGCCCCCTGATTGGGGGTTCCCAGCATCACTGCGCGACCCAACTCAGGCAATTCATTGACATGCAGATATTGGCGCACCAGGATGCCCCCCAGAGAATGGGCCACAAAGTGGATGCTGGTCGCTCCCTGATCGGTGCACTGTTGTACTCCCCGCCCGACTGCGTCGTCTGCCAACTCTGGTATCGAGTACCTGCGTGACGGATAGTTGATGTTGGCCGTAGTGTAACCTGCCCTCTGCAACTTGGTTGCAAGCTCCGACATGGAATTGGAAACTCGCGCCAGGCCATGCAGCAGCACGACACATTCTTCTGCCGCCAGCGCAGTTGGAGCAACAATCGAATAAAGAAGGCTGATTAGTACAATCTTGTTCATGGACTGCTACAGAGTCGTTTCCCCTTCGCTGTCTATATTTCCCTGGCAGTTCCAGCAAACCCCGAAACTCCCCTCCACCTGCTCCCCGCAGGAATTGCACTGCCAGGCCGGCGCCATTTCCTGTTCTGATGATTCCATCTCGGCGATTAACTGTTCCGCATACCGATAATGTAAAGCGTTCCTTACCCAGACTTCCGGCATGCATTCGGTAATGGGAACTTCACCTGCAATTGAGTACAGCTTGTCATTTTTTACCAGCACGTCGATTCCCTGCTGCTCCAGCATGTTCTTCACGTGCCAAACCATGGCTACATTGTCGTTGGAGTAGAGTTTTTTCATTGCGCTGATAACGATGGCGCCGTCGGCGGCGCACAGCCAAATTGTTGTACCACTGGTTGAGTTTAAGTGGAAATTATAGCCTGTTAAGAGAAATTCTTAACGGTAGAGATGACGCCAGCGCAAACCAAATATCCAGAGCACAATCCCATACAGGACCACAGCGCCAACGACCAGGGACAGTAGATGTGCCACCTGTAAGCCAATACTGCGTTCCAGCCAGTTTTGCCAGGGGCCGCTGAAACGCAGAATAAACACTGTCATGACCGCATTCGCCGCGACCAGTTGACCTATGAATCGCGCCCACCCCGCCTGAAACTGAAACACACCGTCGTCTTGCAGACCAAGCCACAACAGACCAGCGTTAACGAACGCTGCAATACTGGTGGCGAGCGCCAGACCGACATGAGCAAGACCGCTCAAATAGAAGACGATGTTGAGCACCATGTTGGTCACCATCGCGATAATGCCTATGCGAACCGGTGTGCTCGTATTTTGCCGGGCGTAGTAACCAGGTGCGAATATCTTGATTGCCATAAACGCTACTAAGCCCAGTGCATAAGCTCGCAGACTGCCGCTGGCATTAACCACGTCATTGGTATCGAAACCATCACTAAGGAATAGTGTCACCAACAAAGGCTCGGCTATCAAAATAAGTCCCAGGGTGGCTGGTATGGCAATGAGGCACACCATACGCAACGCCCAATCCAGTGTTTCTTTAAATTCATCCAGTGAAGCTTCGGCATGTTTTCTGGAAAGACTTGGTAACACAACTATCGCGATAGCGATTCCAAAGGTTCCCAGCGGTAACTCCATCAACCGGTCTGAGAAGTAGAGCCAAGCTACACTTCCAGTCACCAATAGTGACGCGATGACGGTGTCCAAAAGCAAATTAATCTGACTCACCGAAACACCAAACAGGGCCGGCACCATCAAGCGTTTGATTCGAGTAACGCCTTCCTTATCACTGCTGCGACCTGGTTTTGGCAGGAGCCGCATGCGTGCCAGGAACGGTAACTGAAACAAGAGTTGCGCAACCCCTGCCAACAATACACCCCAGGCCAGGGCCAATTCCGGTTCACGCATGTAAGGTGCGAGCAAGAAAGAGCAGGCGATCAGTGAGATATTGAGTATGGCTGGTGTAATTGCGGGCACAGCGAAACGACCGTAGCTATTTAGAATCGCTCCGCACAGCGCCGTCATAGAAATTAACAACAGATAAGGAAAAGTGATGCGGAGCATCTCTACAAACAGCGCAAACTTTTCCGCTTCATCGCTGTACCAACCGAAAGCGATCGGCACCGCAATGTAGGGGGCTGCCACCAGCACTACTGCTGTCAATAGCAATAGAAATCCACCCAGGCTGCCGGTAACCGCATTAATCAGCTGCTGTACATCCAGCAACGAACGTTGTGAGCGATACTCGGACAGGACAGGGACAAAAGCCTGATTAAATGCACCTTCTGCAAACAGTCGACGCATGAAATTGGGAATCTTATTCGCCAGGAAAAAAGCGTCTGCCGCATCGGTAGTCCCGAAAACTCGTGCAATGACGATATCTCTTACCAGACCGAGCACCCGCGACACCATGGTCATGGAACCAGTGATGCCACTGGCTTTGAGCAGTCCCTGTTCAGATTTCTCCGCTACCGGCTCTGGAGATGTTTCAGTGGAATCAGTCATTCTCTGTGGATGCGCCCGAAGCCCCAGGCTTGCGCTATTCTACGAATCATTTGTTACACAGTAGGTATCGGTTTAGCCATTGATTTAGTTGAATTTTTCAACAACTTCTTTAGAGAGTTCCAACGCTGTTTATATTGACATCAAAGGGTGAAAACGGCATAGTGTCGCACCTTTTCGACCCCGTGGGGTCGACTGGCATCAGGACCACAGGCTGAAGCCAGTCTCTTAGACAGAATACAGTAGTAAACGTTTAGAAATTTAAGGAGCAACAATTGGCAAATTCTCCACAGGCCCGTAAGCGCGCACGCCAGGGCGAGACTCGCCGCCGACACAATGCGTCATTTCGATCAATGGTGCGCACCTATATTAAGAAGGTGGATGTAGCCATCGAAGACGGCGACCATACTGCGGCAACTGAAGCGTACAAAGCGGCGGTACCCGTTATTGATCGCATGGCCGACAAGGGCATCATTCACAAGAACAAAGCCGCTCGTCACAAGAGCAGATTGAACTCGGCCGTGAAGGCCCTGCAGTAAGCAGCGACAATTCGCAAAAAAACCGGCCAAGGCCGGTTTTTTTATGCCCGCATTTTCTGATCACTCAAACATTGACTGATATCAGGAAGTGAGAATTAGATTGTCGCGATGAATAATCTCTTCTTCACCGACAAAACCAAGCAACTCTTCAATCTTGTCACTGCTTTGCCCGCGGAGTTTCTCCACATCCTGACTATCGTAATTCACCAGTCCACGGGCGATTTCTCTGCCTGTCTCATCAGTACAGGCGACCACTTCTCCCCGGCTGAATTTGCCGGATACAGTCTTGATTCCCACTGCGAGCAGGCTGCGGCCTGATTGTTGCAACACAGCAACCGCACCGGCATCGAGCTGCAGCTTTCCAGCCAGGCTCAACTGCCCTGCCAGCCATTGTTTCCTGGCAGCAATCGGCTCGCGATCTGCGCGTAGTCTTGTTCCTATCTGCTCATTCGCCGCCAAGCGCATAAGCACGTCCTCCGTTCGCCCATTGGCTATAACGGTGTCCGTACCAGACCGTGATGCAAGCTGAGCCGCCGACAGTTTGGTCTGCATGCCACCAGACTTGATGGTGGCTCCCGCCGAGTCTGCATTGCATTCTGCCTCTTCGCTTGCGCCAGCGGAGGAGCTTTTCCTGCTCAAG
>JAKSCP010000160.1 GCA_022360535.1 Pseudomonadales bacterium
TATCCGCGACTGACAGTCTTGGTCAGGAGCTACAGTTGAACAATAACGCGCTCATGGCGGTGGCGCGGCCGGGCATTTACACTGCTTCTATTGACGACGTGCCCAGCCGTTATGCGGTGAATGTACTGCCAGAAGAAGCAGACTTCACTCGAGTAGCCGCTGCCACTGTGTACGATGCGGTGATAAATCCAGATACCAGCCCCATTCAATCCAGGGAAGTTCGCACCGCTCAGCTGATTGAAGAGCTGGAACGACCTCAGAGAATGTGGTGGTACATCCTGGCCCTAGTGATGCTGCTGCTGTTAGCCGAGGCACTGATCGCCAATCGAACTTACCGGTAAGCTCGCTACTCCGGTTTCAGCAGTTAATACATTCAAGCTCTGTCAGCCAAAACGTTGATCACCTAGCGAGCTACTCGCCAGCCACTGTCAATTTAGCTCTCAAAGCTCTCAGCTCTCTTTTAGCACTCTCTCCCAAGACGCCGGGATTTGTCCTTTGGAAGATCGTTTCCATCATGGGCAAATCCCTGCAGCTGCTTGATCGGTTAATCCCTTACTGGGTTCCTACAACTTTTAGTCATCAATATCCCACAATAGGTGTGGGTTAAAGCGGCCATTACTTGCTTCTAATGTGAAAGAAATATGACAATTTAATTACCAGGCTGGATTCAAAGTCTATTTCTAACTTATTGAAAAATATAAGAATAATTTTTCTTAGTGTAACCTTATTGAAATATAAATGTAATAATCAAAGAAAAAGTCCTTGATAATTAAGCACTTATACTTCAAGCTCCAAATATTACAGGTGCTGTCATATGGTTTACACAATCGAACGAAAAGAACCAAAAGCTATAGAGAAGATTCAATTTACCTCTCAACAGTCCAACTCGCGGGAGTATAGATTTTCTCCCGGTAGACTCATTCTTTGCCTTCTTACTCTGCTTTCCAGTACTTACGCCTGGGCTCAAAGTACTGGCTCCACTTCCTTCAACGTTGCTGTTCCCGATCCATCACCCACTGCGGTTGCAGCCGATTATGCTGCGGAGAGTTTTGTACCCCTTCCTGTGACACTGCTTCCGGAAGACTACAATCGGTACGACAACAGTCAGGTCGATGATCTCGTCCTGCAAGGCGATCAACAGCAGGAAGCAGGTTTGCACGAAGCGGCAGTCAAGTCATTTGATATGGCCTGGCAAGCCAGCCGGGTTTCCAACGGACTCTTCAATGTGGCTCAAGTTCCGTTGCTAGAGAGAATGATCATGAGTCAGATCGAGTTAGAAGACTGGCAAGCAGTGGATAATCACTATGCTTATCTGGAACTCATCTTCACCAAACTCTACGATACCAACGACGCTCGTCTCGAGGCGGGTTTGCAGGCGGTATCGTCCTGGCATGTGAATGCCTATAACTTGAATCTGGATGGCAAGCGTCAACAACATATGCGCAAAGCCCACAGGCTTTTAAAGTTGCGCCTGGAGGTTGCAGAGAACACGCTGCCACCGGACGACCCCAAGTTTGAGTTTCTCCACGAGAGCATTCGCCTGAGTGAGATGCATCTGTATCTCATGTCAGAACGCTATAAGGACCAATTGCGCAAGCAGGAACGAGCAGCGCGGGACAGATTACTCGCTACGCTCGACTAGCAGCGGCGAGCGCAATCAACCGAAGCGACGGACTGGCGGTCGGAGATAAGCGCGCTGAATCTGTGATTGCTTGTCAGGAAGAGAGTCAGCAATTGACTCGGAGACTGGGAAAGGGCGCTAAAGCGGAGACTTGAAAGCTACTCAATGCTTTAGAAAAGGGGGGAACAAAGAAGAACCTCCAAGCTCCGCGCTTTAGCTCTCTAGCAACTAACGCTGATTCCATTAACACGTTAGCTATAGAGTGCGTCGATATTAGCACAACAATTTTGAAACCCTGTTCGTAGGGTAACAATTTGTCACAAAGCAGACGTGGCGGGGCTTTCCAGCGATCACTAGTTTGGTTTTTTCGAACGAGCGTTTGCTCGCTTCTACACGTTGTAACTCAAATCAGTAGCACTATATTGGCGCGGTTGCTCTTAAGAGGCGCCAGGTAGCTTAGTTAGATAACTGATTGGGAAGAGTAGTGATGAGAGTGGAAGGCCTACCAGGCCGCCTGGACAGGCTTTACTTAGATTGCTCTGCGTCTTGATCAATTGACTGGTCTTGCGGCGCTTCGTCATCCTTGGCAATGATCCCCAGCCGTCTCGCCCGCTGTTCCCAGTTCTTTCTCGCCAGCGCCTGCATATCATCAGCATTATCGGATTCATCCACTATTTCCAAACCCAATAGGGTCTCGATAATGTCTTCCATGGTGACGATGCCGTCCATGCCGCCAAATTCATCTACCACCAATGCTATTTGTTCCTTCTTCTTGACGAAGATATCCAATAGTTCGGGAATGGGAAGAGTCTTGTGTACGACGATGATTTCGCGGCGGATATCTTTGAGTGTCTTGCTGGCATTGTCCTCTACCAGATTCAACAACAATTCGTCTTTCAGTACATAACCATTCACATTGTCGTTCTGTTCGTGATAAATCGGAATGCGGGAAAACGGTAGCTTCTCGTTCTGCTCATGAAATTCACCGATGGTCATGGCATCACTGGCAGCGATCACCACGATTCTCGGCGTCATGACATCTTTCACCCTTACTCGCGAAAAGCGCAGCAGATTGTGAATGATGGTTTGTTCGTTTTCTTCCAGTACACCGCTTTCAGTGCCGATGCGTGCCATGGCCAGAAAGTCGGTGCGGCTCAGTACCGGTTTGTCTTTGTCTTTCTTGAGGTGGCGGGTAATGTATTGGCTCAACCAGACCAACGGCGCCAAAACGAACAGCATTACCTTGAGTGCGTTGACGGTGAAAGGTGTTAACACTTCCCAATTGTTGGCGCCAATGGTCTTGGGTATCACTTCTGAAAAGATCAAGATTGCCAGCGTCATCAGACCGGCGATCAGTGCTTCCCAACTAATCAAAGAGGTGCCAAAAATTTCAATGGTGGTTTCGCCAAACAGGACTGTCGCTTGAGAACCGACCCCGATAGCCCCTACTGTGTGCGCTATGGTGTTCAGTGTGAGGATGGCAGCCAAAGGCTCGTCGATGTCCGCTTTAAAGCGAACCAGGTCTCTAGCGATTCGGGATTCTTCCTGTTCCTGAATTCCCACGTAGGCGGGAGTGATGCTCAATAAAACGGCTTCCAGAATGGAGCAGAGGAATGAGAACAGAATGCTGAGTACAAAGAAGGTGACTAATAGTCCCATCGGGCTCTGAAAGTCGGCAGTCAGTGAATAAATTGTGACACGAAAATTTGGGTGATACCAGACAGGCAAAGCCGGGGGCCTGGGCTCCCGGTTTTGCCCTCTTAATCAGGAAGCCAGGCTGGCATTTCGGCGGCTTGGAATCAGGCCTCCGATACGTCGGAATATGCCCCGTAGCGAATCAGGCATGGCCAGCATCGCAGGGGTGACGATCAAGGTCAGAATGGTGGCGAAGGACAAGCCAAACACGATTGTGGATGCCAGGCCGGCCCATTGCGAAGCGATCGGACCACCGATCTCGATTTCAGCACTTAACAGATCGAAGGAGATACCCATTGCTAATGGCAGCAATCCGAACCCTGTAGTGAAAGTCGTCAGGAACACCGGTCGCAAGCGTTGTACGCCTGTGTGTACGATGACTTCTCGCAATGACCACTCTGGATGTTCCCTGCGCAATACGTTGTAGGTGTCAATGAGTACGATATTGTTATTCACGATAATGCCTGCCAGGGCCACGATACCAATTCCCGTTAACATCACACTGAAAGGTTGGCCAGTGGTCAGTAATCCGAGTAGTACACCTACCGTGGACATCAATACCGAAGAAAGAATGAGCAATGCCTGGTAGTAGCTGTTGAATTGGGTGACCAGGAGAATCGCCATCAGGGCCATCGACAGGGCAAACGCCTGTACCAGGAAGGCAGCAGATTCTTCCTGTTCCTCGTTGGCGCCGCGGAACTGGAAGAAGACTCCGTTAGCGACGGGGTTTTCCGCCATATAGGCTTCTATCTCCACCAGTTTGTTGGCAGCCAGCACGCCGGGTGCCGGGTTAGCTCTTACATAGACCACTCGATTACCATCGACACGGGAAATTTCACTCACCTTTCGTTGTGGTTCGCGGGTGACGAAACTGCTCAGCGGCACCGGTCCGTTTATGGTACTGATGCGGATATCATCCATTTGCTGCAGACCGCGGTACTCAGTGGGATAGCGAACCCGAATGTCCACTTCTTCTTCGCTATCGTTCGGTCGGTAGTCGCCCATGAAGATGCCGTTGGTCATCAACTGGATGGCGGTGCCAATCTCGGTGATGTTGGCACCCAGCATCGCTGCTTGTGCGCGATCTACATTGATTTCCCATTCGATGCCGGGCACTGGGGTCGTGTCATCGATATCGATAAGTCCGGTCATCTCGTTTTCCATGAATCCGCGAATTCGAGAGGCTTCAGCGAACAGTAAATCCAGATCTTCTCCGGAAAGCTCCACCTGAATCTCTTTTCCTACGGGAGGCCCTTGCTCGACAGAAACGATTTCAGATCTCACACCAGGTATTTCCGCCAGTGTTCTACGGTACATGTCTTCAATTTCGAAGCCGGTGACCTCGCGGGTGCGACGATCGGTGAATTCGATGAAGATAGTGCCAATCAAGTCCGGCGCGGACGCTTGACCGCCACCCATGCCCTGGCTGGCGCCAGACTGGGTCACGATGCCATCGTAGTAGCCGATCTCTTCGATGCGAGATTCAGCATCCAGCATGATGTCTCTGTGCTCGGCTGCGGAGAAGTTGCCCCTGGCGAAAATCTGCACCTGTGTTTGCAGCGGATCGGAAGAAACGAAAAACTCAAAACCTGCACCCCAGCGAGCGTAAGAAACGACAACGCTGCCGAGTACAATGAGAGTGATGATAAAAACTGTGCCCGGGATACGTACGGCGAAATTCAGAACACGGGCATAAAAACCGGTGATGCCAGAGACTTGATCAGGGTCACCTTCTTCCAGGCTTTGCAGATAAGTCTTGTCGGCATCGCTGGAAGTGCCGATCAAGGCACCAATGGCTGGAGCGAAAAGCAGGGCATAGAAAAGCGAGCCCACCAATACGGCAAACACCGTAATTGGAAGGTAGCTCATGAACTGTCCGGAGACACCGGGCCAGAACATGATAGGTAAGAATGCTGCCAGAGTAGTCGCTGTTGAGGCGGTGATGGGCCAAAACATTCGGCGCACAGCAGCCTTGTACGCCTCAACGCTGTCCAGGCCTTCTGCCATCTTACGATCGGCATACTCCACCATCACGATGGCGCCGTCGATCAGCATACCGAGACCTAACAGTAATCCGAAAATCACCATGAAGTTATAGGTGAAATCCAGCATGTTGATGATGATGAAGGCGAAGAAAAACGAGAACGGGACCGCCATGGTGACCAGCAGTCCAGAACGTACTCCGACTGCCGCGATCACGACGATGAGTACCAGCGCCATGGCAGTGGCCATATTGCCGCTGAGGCCAGCGTTCTGTTCCAGGGTCAACGGAATGGTGTTATTGATGTAATACAACTCTACCGCCGGTGGCAGAGAAGGGCGCATTTCTTCCACTAACACATCGATGTCATCCATTGCCTGAATCAGATTCGCGCCTTTGCGTTTCATCACATTCAGGGAAATAGTCTGCGTGCCATTGGAATAGGAATAACGCGTGGCGTCTTTAAAGGTACGGCGCACGTCAGCGATGTCAGAGACAGTGAGCACACCCAGGTCAGTAGAAGCCAGTGGCAAATTAAACAGATCGTCAGCCTCTTCGATCAAACCGGGCACTTTCACGGTAAACGCGCCCTGGCCGGTGTCCACCTGGCCGGCAGCAATCAGTCGGTTGTTGCTGGTGACGGTATTAATGATGGCGCTATTGGGAATGCCATAAGTTTCCAGTTTGGAGGGATCGATAACTGCCTCCAGTAATTCTTCCCGATTGCCCACCATTGGTGCTTCCAGAACATCGGGCAGCAGCTCGATTTCCCGTTGCAGGTCTTCGGCGATGCGCAACAGAGTACGCTCTGGTACACCTTCGCCACCGATAGCGATCTGTACGATCGGCATGTCGACGGCAGAAATTTCCTGAATGATTGGTTCTTCTGTGGCTTGAGGGAAGCGAGCCTTGGCGCGATTGATGGATTCGCGTACTTCCGCCAGGGCGGTCGAAGATTCGAAACTGATATCGAATTCAGTAATGATAGTGGCAGCGCCTTCACTGGAAACCGAGCTGACTTCGGTGATGCCGTTGATGGTCTTCAGTTCCAACTCGGCGGGTTTTGCCAACAGTCGTTCAGCGTCTTCCGGTGAAATACCTTCGTGGATGATGGTGGTAACCACCACCGGCACCTGCACATCTGGAAACATTTCAATGGGAATAGCCGAGTAAGAAGCTAATCCTGCCAGCAGGGTTACGGTAAAAATACTCAGCGTGGTACGGGACCGGGCTATGGCTGCATCGATGTAATTTCGCATAATGACTCGCGGTGTCTCGAATTCTGAGTTATTGATCCCAATCGAAGTTGGCGTTTACGGTCTGGCCTGGGAAGACTATTTCCTGGCCCACTGTGATCAGATTGACCTGACCATTGAGCCCGGTTACCCAGATGCCAGGATTGAGTTGGTTGGTGTCGTCGCCAACGATAGCTACATTTTGAAATGACACCAGCCCTCGGCTATCGATGAGTTTCACACCGATCTCTCCGTTATCGTCCAGGGTGAGGGAAGACGAGGGGATGCGGTGCGCCATGAGTTCGGCGGCATCCACCAGTATTTCTGTGGTGATACCTTCCCGTAAAGATTCCTGGCCAGGGTCTACTTCCACTTCGATGCGGTAACTGCGGGATGCCGTATCTGCGGCTGTGGCCAGATAGCTGACTCTGCCGGTTACGCTTTGCCCATTGAGCAGGTTACCGATTACTCCTGCACCCACCTCAATGCGGCCGATTTCCTGTTCGGGTACCAGGCCAACCAATAGCATCGGGCTGTCATCGAGAATTGAGGCGCATACGTCGCCAATATTCAGGAGATCGCCCATCTCCATTGTGCGGGTTTCAACTATGCCATCGAAAGGCGCGATGATACGTGTGTTCTTCAAGGCGATCTCAGCGCGGGTAACAGCAGCTTTAGCCGATTCCAGGGCTGCCTTTAATTGCGCCACAACTACATCCGACTGTAGATCACGGCGTTGCAGATCAACCGACGCATCGTATTCAAATTGAGCTTGTTCGCGACGGGCTGTCGCTTCTTGCAGATTGACCTCGCGATCATCGACAGCAATCTCACAGAGTAGATCACCCGCAGCAACACGCGTGCCTCTGGGGACAGGATCGTTGACTATGCGACCGGCTTGCTCAGCACGAACCTGAACATGACGAAAGGCCTGAGTACGACCGCGTACCATGAGCTGTTCAATATAAGCCTCAGGGCTAATGCGTTCTGCACGCACGGAAATGACGTCGGGATTTTCACTAGCCGGCTGATCCACTGCCACTGCTTCGACAACCCGTGAAGTTGTTTCAGGGCCCTCCGGCACTTCGGCGGTGCTGGTGCCGCTACGCGGTATGTACATCCATGCAATCACAATAGCCAGGATGGCTAGTGCTACGAGTTGCTGCTTTTTCACAATGGTCTCCAGCCAAATAATTGAGCAAGGGACGCTGCCCAAAACGCATAATTAGAACGACGCAAGTGGCTCTGGTCTTTACGCCATATGCGTCAGCCCGGTTCTATCTTTCGCGCTTGAAGTTATCGTCCCTGTTGTTTGGATAGGCCTCGTTCCTAAGGCCTGTTTTTGTGCTGCAGGACTGATGAATTCCCCAGCCCAGGAAGTGTTACGTATTGTAACGGA
>JAKSCP010000341.1 GCA_022360535.1 Pseudomonadales bacterium
AAGCGTCTGTGCTGCTTTACCCTGAACCGCTTCCTGCGCTGTTACATCAAGGGCCGACAACGAAGTATTCAACGTTGCATAGACACCCAAGCCTGCGCTCAAAGTGATAAAGACGAAATTGCGAAGTAGATTAGTCATGGCGATAACCTAGAACTGGAAATAAAGAAAAGGGGAATGGCTTTGCGCCGAGAGCTTTAACACTGCCAATGCGAAAACCGGCACCACGGCATGACCAATACTTGGCACAAAACGCGCGAGGTCGATGCGATCTTTGAGACCGCGAATAACGATAACTACCCAGGCCACGATCAATGTCGCCAGCTGCAGATCGTTCATCTGGCTAAGCATGGTAGAGCTCAGGCCCAGGTTCTGCAGGTTAATTAATCCCAGATAGAGTTCTGCGGCCGCACTGATCGAATCGGCTCGAAAGACTACCCACCCCAACATCACCAGCAACAGGGTGAATAGCCATCGAGCGATATTGAAGTTGTCAAAGGCGGCTTTGACGCCAAGCAGACGTTCAACGGCCAATACGGTTCCGTGATAGGCACCCCAGACAACGAATGTCCAATTTGCACCATGCCAAAGGCCACCCAACAGCATGGTGAGAAACAGATTGCGATAGGTCTTAACCACACTGCCGCGGTTGCCACCCAAAGGAATATAGAGATAGTCGCGCAGCCAGTTGCTCAAGCTGATGTGCCAGCGGCGCCAGAACTCTGTAATGGATTGGCTGATGTAAGGCTGGTTGAAATTTTCAACGAAACGAAAACCCAGCATCAGACCCAGGCCGATGGCCATGTCGGCGTAGCCGGAAAAATCAAAGTAAAGCTGTGCCGTGTAGGCAAACATCGCTAACCAGGCATCCGCAAGTGACGGCTCCTGAACGGCAAACCCGGTATCCACCAGTGGTGCGATGGTGTCGGCAATGATGACTTTCTTGATAAAGCCGACCATGAAGCGTTCACATCCCTGTGAAAACTTTTCCATGCTATGAGTGCGCGACTCGAACTGATCGGCGACGTCCTTGTAGCGGAGTACGGGTCCCGCAATCAGTTGCGGAAACAATGCGATAAAGGCAGCGAATCGAATGAAGCTTTGCGTAGGTGGTGTATCACCGCGATACACATCCACCAAGTAACTGATTGCCTGAAAAATGTAAAAACTGATACCAATCGGCAGTACCACATGGGTAACCAACCACGGATCAGTGCCCAGCTCAGTCAAGACCAGGTAAACAGTGTCGGCGCCAAAATTGGCGTACTTGAAGTAAGCAAGGGTGCCCAGGTTGCCGGCCAGTCCAAGTTGTAACCAGCGTCTGGCTGTTACAGTAACAGCTCGGTTTGCATGAATCTTGTGTCCCAACACAAAGTTGAACACCGTTACTGCCGCAAACAAGGCAAGGAAGTCGATGCGCCACCAGGCGTAGAACAAGTAACTGCCTATCAGGATAGGCCAGCTACGGAACCGGTTTGGTGTCAGGTAATAACAAGCCAGAAAGCTTGGTAAAAACACAAACAAAAAAACATTACTCGAAAAAATCATTGTCATTTACCCATTCGGGATTCGTCTTGGCAGGGGATATCGCAACCTTCGTGCCAGAATGCCAAAACATCGCCACAGGCTGCGTGAACATTGGGGTTGGGCGAAAAAGGCGGGATCAAAAAGAGTTTCTAAATTGCGAACCCATTGCTTTTTGCAACGTTGTCATTTGCAAAATGCGAATTACACCTGGCACTTTTCATGAAGAAATTGTTGTACAAAAAAAATTTTGCAACAAATCAGTGAGTTAGAAATTTTGCATCATGATTGGCATTAAACCTGCAACGACAGCAGTCCAAATTAGTAGCAGGGCACGACGCCCTTAATGGTTTTGATGAAAATTACACGCGAAAAAGCCTGCCAACGCTTACACCATCGGGTGAAAACCCCGTTGGCGGTAACGCTCGATGGTGAGGTGTACGAGGCTCTGGACTGGAGTCTTGGCGGCTTGCGTGTGGGTGGTTGGCGTGAAGGCGAATCCATCGAAATTGGAGAGAAGATTCCCTGTCACTTCAGTTTACCTTTCCAGGGATTCGATATTGGTTTCGATGTTGATCTTGAAGTTCTGCGTATCGATGTGGATCAGGAAGAGTTAGCTGGCAAGTTTATTGATCTTGGAGAACGACAGGCAGAACTACTGCATCATTTTATCGAGCAGTTAGTGCGTGGGGCCATGGTGCCAGTGGAGGACACCATCCTGCGCATCGATTCCCCCGTTACCCCAGTGTCTACCAAACCAGATCCCAGCCCGGCAGATGAGTTACCGGCAAACCGCTTACCAGTCAAACTCATTGCTATGTCTGCCTTTTATCTGCTGGGCTGGGTTCTTTTGTTCTCGTTGGTGGCGCTGACTTTTTATAACAATTTCTTTTCATTGCGGGTGGATACCGCGATGACCTACAAGCCGGTGGAACCTGTGATTGCGCTGCAGGATGGTCTGATTCTCAATGCTTCGATCAGTCCGGGCGATTACGTGGGGCAGGGGCAGGAACTGTTTCAGATGTCTTTGCCCGCTATCAACCTGCAATTGGATGAAGCTGAAATGCAGGTTGAGCGGGCAAGGCTCGAACTCGAAGCGCTGCGCAAGAAACACGCGCTTATCGTAGAAGTTTCCGGGTCTCATCTCGATCCGGAGGCACGCAGTCTCGAGATCGATATCGACCGGGTGCAGCAAGAAGTGGCAGTGGCCAATGAAGCCCTGGTTGCAGTCTATCGACACCGGGATGAGCTAAGGCTAAACGCACCGGATAACGGCCGCATCATTGAGATTTATCGACGTCCGGGATCACAGGTGCAGCGAGGTGAAACCCTGGCCCTGTTCGAACGCAGCGCTGAGGCCTCCGTTATTGTTTATCTCAACGATGAAGAGGCACGCGAGTTACGGGTAAATCAGCAAGCTGCAGTTTCATCCGCGATTTATGCGGCAAAGTGGCAAGGTGTCGTAACAGAAATTGCTCCAACCCAATTGGATACCAACCAGGCCTACAACCCCGAGCGCAGCATGTCGGTAGTCCTGGAGCTGATTTCTGGTGATGTAAGCCCAGCCGAAATCTCCAGTGGTTCACCGGTCACCGTGCAGTTTCATCATCCACTGATCACTCGTTGGCAGGCGGAAGATGAGCCGGAATCATTGCAAATGGCGGTGCTATGATTAATGAAAAATTCAGAGCAATCGTCAGCGGCCAGGCCATTCATGATAATCCACCGAAGTGGAATGCCAGGAATCTGGCGCAACTGTATTGCTTCCTTGCGATCACTTTTCTGCTGTTAATCCACACCAGCAATGCGCTGTGGGATCCTGCCACTCGCACCTTCACTATCACTTTAGGCATTTTGGGATTCTGGCGTTATGGCTGGTGGATGACCCATCTCGGGCGCTCTGAGCTCTATCAGAATGTTCGCTTTCCTGCATTGCGCGAGAAGGCTGACAAGTTATGGACCGATGGTTGGCGACCTCGTCAGGTCCACTTCATGATGACCACTTTCCGAGAGCGGAGAGATACCACCGAGTTGGTCGTAGAGAGTATCTGCCGTGAGGTGCGCAAGTCAGGTATTCCGGCAACACTGTGGTTAGGTTCGGGGGATTCCTATGATGAAAACATCATCATGAACTACCTGCGCCAACACGCGCAGGATATTCCATTGGAACTGGTCATCATCCGTCAAAACGTTTCGGGAAAACGCATGGCCATTGGTCTGGTATTGCGCGCCATGTCACGGCGTCGCATCGATCTTAATGACCTGATTGTATTTATGGACGGTGATGCAGTACTGGCCCCCGGCATTCTTCGCGCCTGTTGCCCGCTTTTCGGCGTGGACCCGGAACTGCAAGCGGTCACCACCGATGAAGAAGTGCTTTGCTTCGGACCCAAGTGGATGCAGTCGTGGCTGACCATGCGTTTTGCGCAAAGGCGCATTGCCATGCAATCCCACGCTATGTCGAATAAGGTGCTTACGCTGACTGGCCGCATGTCTGTGTTTCGGGCCAATCACCTCAATCAGTACAAATTCATTCGGATGTTGGAAGCCGACTCTCTCGAGCACTGGCTGTGGGGCAAGTTTCGATTCTTATCCGGGGACGACAAGAGTACCTGGTATTACATGCTCACCCAGGATGCCAAGATGCTCTATGTGCCTGATGCTCTGGTTTACACCATTGAGGAGGTGGAAGGCTCGGGCATCGAGCGTATGACACAAAATTTCCGCCGTTGGTCAGGCAATATGCTGCGTAACGGTACCCGGTGCCTGCAGCTTGGGCCCCGCAAGGTCGGGTTCTTCATCTGGTGGTGTGTACTCGATCAACGGATCGCCATGTGGACCATGCTGGTGAGTCCTATTCTCGCAGTCAGTGTGGCCTTGTTGGCAGACATTGCCTACCTCACCGGCTATGTGATCTGGATTGCCATGTCCCGAATGTTTCTCTGTCTCTTCCTGTTTCGCTACAGCAAGACCGTGCACATCGAGTGGCCATTCATCCTGTTTTTTAATCAGCTCCTCAACGCATCAGTAAAGGTGTATTGCCTGGCCCGACTTTCCAAACAGCGCTGGACTAATCGCGGTAATCAATCTGCCGGTGGTGGTGATACCTGGGATGCCAGACTGCGCGACATGATGGCCTTCTGGGTTACTTCGGTCTGGGTCACTGGGCTCGTCTTCAGTGTCTGGCTCTGTGCCGGGCTGGTTGTGATCTAATTCTCACGCCGTCGCACACCTCACCTCAGTTGTTACATCGCTGTTACGTATCAAACCCCTGTTCTGTTACAGGATTGATACACCGTGATATGCCCCTAATTCCTCTAACGCATTGTTTTTAATAGCGATTTGCATTTTGGCACAGCTACTGCTCTCTCTATAGCAACAGCCTGTGTAGGCAGGCAAACAGAAATCAGGCTCCCCAGTAGAGACAAACAGTAGAAACAAACGGGGGAGCCAAACAGGGGAGCAGGAACATGAACGCAGTAATCGAGCACAACTTCGACGAAGAAATTCCAGCAGGCAATCTTTTCGAGTTGCCCAAGAGTCAGACTCAGCCGGTAATTTTTCACGGCATGGTGAGTGGCCATCGCAAGATGCAAAGTATCTTCGATGACATCGCCCGCATCGCCACTGCCAATGTGCCTGTTTTCGTAACCGGTGAAACCGGTACCGGTAAAGAACTCGCAGCACGCGCCTGCCATGAAGAAGGCTACGACAAGGAACAGCCCTTTATCGCGGTGAACTGCGCAAATTTTTCTGAGCAGCTCATGGAGTCACAACTGTTTGGTCACAAGAAAGGCGCGTTTACCGATGCCTCCCGTGATCAGGCCGGTCTTTTCGAAGCTGCCGGCGAAGGAACCTTGTTTCTTGATGAGGTGACGACGCTATCACTGTCACTGCAGGCAAAACTGCTACGTGTAATACAGGAAAGAGAGTTTTCGCCCCTTGGCAGTCATAGCGTTAAACCTTTCAAGGCTCGCATCGTAACAGCGTCGTCACTTTCTCTGGCTGACGCCGTCGCTCGCGGTGAGTTCCGTGAGGATCTCTACTACCGACTGGGCGTGGTTACAATTAGCTTGCCATCACTGCGCGAGCGCGGCAGCGACAAGCAACTGCTTGCGCAATATTTTCTTGAGCAACTGGCCGAAGGCGAATTAGCCGGTCAGGAAAAAGAGTATTGCCATTTTACTCCGGACGCTCTGGAGTTCATCGCCAGCTACGATTGGCCTGGCAACATTCGCCAACTACGTAATGTATTGCTGGGCGCTATGGTGTTAACAATCGGTAATGCCATCACCGGCGATGCCATTCGCAATCAAATTAACGATAAGGTAAGCCGCGTTGCCACGGTGGCACCTGAAGCGTTGGTCGCGGCAAATTCTTCGGTACACAATGTAGAAGAGCTTCGCGTTGTATCCAGTAGTTCGGTACAACCTCTATGGCTAACGGAGAAACAAGCCATAGAGCGCGCAATTGAACATTGCGGCGGCAACATTCCGAAAGCCGCCAGCCTGCTGGAAGTGTCACCTTCCACCATCTATCGCAAGATCCAGTCCTGGGAAGCAGCGGCCGCCTGATCGGTCGTCCGCTTTCTTGATTTAGTGCATCAACGTGCGTAATGCCGCATCCATATCCGAGCTGATGGTAACCGAGTTACCCAACTCACGAGGCACGATGCCTCCAGAGTCCGCGATTGCAACCACGCGCTTTCCGTTACGAAGGAATTGTTCAATGAGCTTCAGCGTTCCAGTACCGCCGCCAATCACCAGGGCACCGCTACACTGTTTGGCCAGTGCCTCATGCTTGGCTCGCTGTGTACTGACAATCTGCAGGATGTCGCAGTCAGAAAGGTTTCTGTCGCGCAGCGTCTGCTCAATGATTGCCATGGTAAGGCCCTTGTTTTCTTTCGCTGATTTCAAGGCATGGCTAAAGGTACCTGTCACATTACCTACTCCCACACCATGCCCGGACTCAGAGAGTTTCCTGGCAGCTTCCTCTGCCAGTAGCGCTTGTCTCTCATTGACTTGCTTCGCAAATCCAAGGATCGCGATGAAATTAATTGATTGCATGATGAATTCCGCTTTCTCAACACTAACTAAACTTTACGTTCAAGAACGAATCGGTCTGTTCAAATCATTCTGTGAACTAGTACGCAATCTCCATGCCAAGCTACGCGTAGATCATCTATATGCCTGTGCGCCAGTGTTTATGCAGCCTGCCCTCTTAAGTGTGAGATATGGCACATCTGTAATCCAGGAACAATTCGCATATTGCAATTCACTCTGCAAATCAGTTTGCGAAATGGCTCTTGTTTGGAGTCGTTAAACCAAGCCTGAAAATCACCTAACTATCTGTTTTAAATGAATTAATTAACTAGCTCACAGCTCTTGGCACAGTCTGTGCGATAGAGACGAATAGATAGAGACAAACAAATTGAGACATCAGTTTTTAACTAAAACCCCTTGAGGAAAACGAAATGAACGACCTGACAAACCCAACTAACAACGGTTACGCAATAAACGGTAACCTGGCTGAAGAGCTGGTTGATTACGAAACCACGATTCAGGAAAACATCAATGCGCGTCTAACTGACCGCTTCTCCAAGCTGCGACTCGCCGCCAATAACACCAAGCCTAGCTTAAGCATTCTTGGTCTTGGTTATGTCGGTGCTGTGTCCTCTGCTTGCTTTAGTGACCTTGGTTTCAACGTCATCGGTGTTGATCCAGACATCGATAAGATTGACTGTATTAACAACGGCAAGTCTCCAATTGTAGAGAAGGATCTCGACAAACTGCTGAAAGCAGGCCGTGAAGACAACATGATTCAGGCGACCTACGATACCGTAGCAGCAATTCTGAATACTGAAGTGACATTGGTAAGCGTAGGCACACCCAGCGATGCTGACGGCGGCTGTGACCTCAAGTATCTGCGCCAGGCCTGTGCTCAGATCGGTGAGGCTCTGCGCTTGAAGTCGACTTATCACTTGATCGTCATGCGCAGCACGATCCCACCAGGCACCACCCGCGATGTGCTGTTGCCGATTATCGAAGAGTATTCCGGTAAGGAACGGGGTAAAGATTTCGGTGTCTGCTTTAACCCGGAATTCCTGCGTGAAAGCACTGCGGTCGAAGATTTTTATCATCCGCCTATT
>JAKSCP010000250.1 GCA_022360535.1 Pseudomonadales bacterium
TCGAGGAGTTGTAAATTTAGCTGACGACAGTGGTGCTGTACTAATTGCAGGGCGCGCAGTTTGACGCGGTCACTTTGCCACCAGAGTGCGACCAGGGCAGCGACGAGGGTTAGCCAGGCTAGAGTGGAAAGTGATAGCACAGGCGATCGTGGGGGTTATGATGGATGGAATCCAGCTAGTTAACCATGTTCGGCATAGCGACGGATATGGGGCTCCAGTATTTCCAGTGCAGTCTGATTACAGGGAGGTAGCTCTGAATCGGATGCGCGAATCGGAGTGACCCTGTCGCCCCAACGAATAACAGCAGCACCCCATGTCAGCCCCGCCCCGAAGGAAGCTGAAAGCACGTGATCTCCTGGTTTAATACGCTGTTCTTCCAGAGATTCAGCGAGTGCCACAGGAATTGTGCCGGCGGATGTGTTGCCATATTTGTGCACGTTAATGAATACTTTGTTCTCGTCTATTCCTACTCGCTTGGCCAGTGCGTCGAGAATACGTTTATTTGCTTGATGCGGTACCACCAGACTGATGTCGTCCACAGTGAGATTGCAGTCGTTGAGCACATCTTCACAGGCTTGTGCCATGCTCTTAACGGCGCGCTTAAAAACTTCCTGGCCTTCGAAGTTCCAGTCGATGTAAAGGAATTCATCAGACAGTCGTGAATAGGCTGATCCGAGATTGGTAATTTGAATAGCGTACTTGGCGTCGGCTTCACAACCAATGCGAGCTGATAACAAGCCTACTGGTTTATCAGTCGCTTCGATAACGACCGCACCACAGTCATCACCAAACAGAACTGCGACATCGCGCCGCGACCAGTTCATATAATGGGAGATAAATTCGCCGCCTATCACCAACACTTTTTTGTGGGCGCCAGTACGAATCAAGTTAGTGCCAATATGCAGACCATAGAGGAAACCCGTGCAGGCGGAGTTGATGTCGATCGCTGCTGCGTTGCGCGCACCTAGTGCATCCTGCACCAGTGAGGCCGTGTTAGGGCACAATGAATCGTTGGTAAGACTGCCCAGCAGAATGAGATCGATTTCAGATGGATCCAGATCGGCTGCAGCAAGGGCACGATTGGCTGCCACGATGGCCATGTCGGAAAAGTTGCAGTGGCAGATTCGGCGCTCTTTGATCCCGGTGCGAGTGGTTATCCACTCATCGGACGTTTCCATGAACGTGGCGAGATCATCGTTACTGAGTATTGCGGGCGGAACGCATTTACCCCAGCCAGTTATTTCAGCGTAGTGCATCCATTACTCTCCATCATCGAGGAGGGAGATGAAGAGTTGGTCCTCGGTATTTCCCGCGTCGATAGTGATTGGTGCTTGCTCGAAACCGCCAGCAAGCAACTGGACACACGAGCGTCGAACCTCAGAAGCATACTGTATTTTAACCGGAACCGATAGCCTGTAAGCTTTTGGGCGTTTATGAGGTCATACATTTCACACGGTTCGATTGATCAGAGCACAAGCGTGCAGTCGAAACTCTCTCAGAGTGAACCTTTGGATTAAACCCATCAATTAAACCCTTGAATAGAAACCCAGCTCCGGCAAGCAATATGACCGCATCCAGACTAGCTAAATCCCTCTTCCTGTGTATTCTCAGCCTCGCTGTGGAAGGGCAGGCGCAAGTAGATCATTCGTTATGGGATGGCCTTCTCGCCAATCATGTGAGGGTACTTCGCAGCGGTCAGGCGACCCAATTGGACTATCAGGGAGTGGCTGCTGAGAGGTCAGAGCTTGCCACCTATCTGGCTCAGCTCTCCGCAGTAAGTCGTACAGAGTTCGAGGGCTGGAGTCATTCTCATCAGCTGGCCTTCCTCATCAATTCATACAATGCATGGACAGTGGAGCTGATACTGGATGAGGGCCCGGACATCGCTTCAATACGGGATATTGGATTTCTTCCTAATGCAGCTTGGAGGCGCGATTTCATTCCTCTATTTGGGGAGCAAGTGTCACTTGATGACATAGAGCATGGAATGATTCGTGGTTGGGGTAGATATAACGAACCTAGGATTCACTTTGCGGTGAATTGTGCGGCAGTGGGTTGTCCTGCTTTGCGCGGGGAGGCTTATGACGGTGATCGATTAGAAGATCAATTGGAGCAGAATACTCAGCTTTTTCTATCGGACCGAACCCGAAACTATCGCGAGCGCAATCGACTTTACATCTCTCGAATATTCGATTGGTACGAGGAAGACTTCGAAGAAGGTTGGTTGGGCGTGCAGTCAGTTGCTCAGTTCCTGATGCGATACAGTGAGCAGCTAGGCCTCACCCACGAAGATTTCAGGCAGATTGAACAGCGACAATTACGCATTCGCTATGCCGACTACGACTGGCGTCTGAATCGAGTTCCAGATTCTTAAGTTCATCCCAGCTCTCTCCTAAATCTCTCCTGACTCTCTCCCAATTCTCATGCTTGCAAAGCCTCCGAGCCTCTGTGCTAGACTCCGCCGTGGAAGAGTATCATCCCCGGTGGGGTGCCCGGACTTCAAACCCGGTGAAGTCTGTTAAGAGCAGGCTTGGTGGGTTCGACTCCTGCCTCTTCCGCCAACTTCCATTTTCCGTTTTTTAAATTCTCTCAATGTTGGTCAGTGTAAGTATTCGTGGTACGCTGACTAGATATTTCGATAATTCGGAAAAAACCGAAATACTCCGAAAGTAGGAATGCAAACTTCCTGTCACACTAGCAAGTGTAGAGTTAGCAGATGGATGAGTCACAACAGTTTGCTGCTCTTGGGCACCCACTCAGGCTTCAGGTCTTCCAATTGGTTATCGCCCATGGCGAAGAAGGCCTTCCCGCCGGACAAATCGCCTCTACCTTGGATGTGCCCGCATCAACCCTGTCTTCTCATTTGAAAACTCTGCAACAGGTTAATCTGCTGGCAGCAACCCGTGACCAACAAAAGCTCATCTATAAAATCAATGAGGCTGCTGTGCGAGAGATGATTAGTTTTCTGGTACAGGACTGCTGCCAGAATCAGCCGGAACTCTGCGGTCTAAACATCAAGACCTGAAGCATTTGCGCCAATAACCAAGTGTAACTAAGCTGCTGCAGGTTTGAGTTGCGCGCTGTAGTCTTGCTCCTTAATTGGCCAGTGTAAGAGAGCAGCAGTGATGCCTAGAATGATTCCTGCAATCCAGATTCCATCGTAGTTGCCGTACTGTTGATACCACCAACCTCCTAGCCACACTCCGATAAAGCTTCCCAACTGATGGCTGAGAAAAACGATGCCGTAGAGGAAGGACATATACCGGGTGCCAAAGAACACTGCGACCAATCCCGAGGTGGGAGGCACTGTAGCCAGCCATAGAAATCCCATGGCTGCGCTAAAAACCAGGACTGTGATTAAGGAAACGGGAGTGACTAGGAACAGCGAGATCGTTATCGCGCGACTGATGTAAATCCAGGTGAGAAGTCGACGCATGGAGCGTTTGCCGCTTACTACTCCAGCGTAGTAAGCACCGGCAACATTGCATAGACCAATCAGACTAATGCTCCAGGCACCAATTTGAGCGGAGAATCCCAGGTCGATGAGATACCCTGGCATATGCACCGTGATGAATGCCAGGTGAAAGCCGCAAACGAAGAACCCCATGATGAGTAGTCGGTATGAGCTTACCGAGAATGCTTTCAATGCAATATTTGTCAAACCAATTTCTTCATCATCTGCTGTCGTGTTTTCTGCTGCACCGCCGTACTTGGCCAGGGGTAGGCAGAAAATAGCCATCAGAAAGCCTGAGAGGCAAAGCAGCTGCAATGCCAGCATCCAGCCCGCCATATCAACCGCGAA